>JAQUUF010000033.1 GCA_028693975.1 Acidaminococcaceae bacterium | reverse complement strand
TCTCTTGGCGGCTTCCAAAATTCCAGAAGAATTTGAGGAGCGGACTGATAGCGTGCCTGGTCAGGATAAGAAGAGCGTGGAGAAGGCCAAAGCAGATAATGCGCAAAAGGCGGTTGCTTCTATTGGGCAGCAAATCAAAGAGCCGGGCCCTATTTCACGTCAGGTGGAGAGTCTGTTGCGCCAAGCTTATGATGGTCAGGTAGTGACAGTACGGTTATTCCATCCTTATTACAAAGAGCAGGTTATTATGGTAGGCTTGCCGGTTGGCGCATCTACCTCGGTAGGCGCAACGAACTCTGATGCCAAGACAGGAGCTGTACTTTTGGCTGCTCCTATTAGTGGCTTAGATAGGATGCTGCGTGATATTTATCTGTATACGATTATGGTTGGTATTTTTGCTTTGGTGTTAAGTCTCTTTATTGTGCGCAGTTTGTCTAAACGTATGGTGCAGCCGTTGATTGCCATGAAAGATAGTGCATCGGCTATTGCTGCCGGCAATTATTCCCGTCGCGTCAAGGTCAATGGTGATGATGAAATTGCTGACTTGGGACGCTCGCTTAATTCTCTGAGTAATGATTTGGCGGAATTCGTGAAGAAAACTCAGAAGATGGAGAAATTGCGTCGTGACTTTGTAGCTAATGTTTCGCACGAATTGAAGACACCGATAACTATAATAAGAGGTTACAATGAGGCTATTACCGACGGCACAGTTACTGATAGTGCTACAATTTTTAAGTACAGAAATTTGATTAATGAAGAGACGGTACGCCTAGAACGCTTGATTAAAGAGTTGTTGGATATTAGCCGCCTGCAGCGTAGCGAGCAAGCTGAGCTGGAGGAGATTCCGCTAGCACATATCGTGGATAATGTGGTTGATATGCTGGATGTGCGTGCTAAGGAGCGAGGCATTAAGTTGGTTCGCGATTTGGATGAATCTATTAATATTCTCGGTAATGGTGATAGAATTGTACAATTAGTCATGATTTTGGGTGACAATGCTATTAAATATACTCCTGATGCCGCTTCCATTACTTTCAAAGTCTATAAAAATTCCGCTAATGAGCCGATTCTGTCGGTGACGGATGAAGGCTATGGTATCCCAGCTAAGGATATACCCTTTATTTGGGAGCGCTTCTATAAGGTTGATAAATCTCATTCGCGTCATATTCCCGGTACTGGTCTGGGACTAGCTATTGCTCGAGAAATTATTCGTTTGCACAAGGCCACAGTTAATGTGCGCAGTAGAGTAGGCGAAGGTACTACTTTTGAAATAGTGTTTAACCCTATCCGTTAGGAGGCAATTATGTGGCATTTGTTTTGTCCTGATTTTCGTTATAACAAGATTAGTGATATTAATGAGTTGTGGTTGCGTGAGCATGGTATTGATACCATTATCTTGGATGTGGATAATACTTTGTTGCCGTATAATGCAGATAAACCACAAGCAGAAAATATTGTTTGGATTAAGCAGCTGCGGAGTGCGGGGGTACGCATGATTTTATTATCTAATAATGGGGGTCAGCGCTTAGAGAAGATTTGTGCGGAGGTAGGTGTGTCTTCCATTAGTTGGGCTGCCAAACCGCTTTCACTGGGTTTCAAAAGGGCTTTGCATGCTTTGCGTCAACGTGATAAGAAATCGGTGCTGGTCATTGGTGACCAGCTGTTGACCGATGTTCTGGGGGCCAAGAGCATGGGGCTGAAGGTAGCTTGGGTGGAGACTCTCTCTCGCAAAGAATTTGTACTAACGGGACTTACTCGCAAGGTAGAACACATGCTAGTGAACAAATTAGTACAAAAGGGTATGATGCCAACAAAGGAGCGGTAGACTTGAAAATAGCATTAGTACAGATGGAAATTAAAGAAAAAAATAAACAGGGTAATATTGAGCATGCCATAGAAATGCTGGAAGAGGCCTGTCCGGGAAGAGATTTGGTAGTGCTGCCGGAAATCTGGACAACAGGTTATTCCTTAGGTAAATTAGAGGAAGAGGCTGAGCCAGGTCTAGATAGTTTCCTTATGCAACGTCTTAGTGCTATAGCACGGCAAAATAATTGTAATTTGGCGGCAGGCTCAGTACCCATGAAGCTCAATGGCAATATATATAATGATGCCATCGTCTTCAATCGTGCTGGAGAACTAGTCTCTAATTATGGCAAGATGCATTTGTTTGGTTTGTATAAGGAGGAGCGTTTCTTTGCTCCTGGTACCATGTGTCGTACCTATAAGCTAGATGACATTACTTGTGGCAGTGCCATTTGTTATGATATGCGTTTCCCCGAACTCTTTCGGCATCTTGCCTTAGAGGGTGCGGAGATGGTTATTCTCCCGGCTGAGTGGCCTACGCCAAGAGGAAATATTTGGCGCGTATTAACTCAAGCAAGAGCTATGGAGAATCATATGTTCATGTGTACGGTTAATTGCGTAGGGCAGTTCAAGAGTGAGGTGTTCTACGGACATTCGATGCTCGTAGCGCCTGATGGCCGCATCATCGTGGAAGGTGGCAGCGATGAGGATATCTATTATGGAGAGGTAGATTGGGAAGAAATAGTACAGGTACGCAAGACTATGAATGTGTTGCAAGATATAAGGCCGGAATTCTATCCGCATAAGGAGTGAAGTAAATGTACGCATTAACATTGGAGATGGTGAAGAATAGAGCTACTCGGGCTGACAGAGAATGCTTACTACCTTTTGCTCCCGCAATGGTTAAGAAGGTGCGTAGTTTCCACCATAGCATGTGGGGGTATTACCACCCGACGCCATTGAAGGAATTAAAAAATTTGGCAGAGTATCTAGGTGTCAAAAAGATTTTTGTGAAGGATGAGAGCGAGCGGTTTGGCCTCAAAGCTTTTAAGGCTTTGGGTGCCTCTTATGCTATCGCTTCCTACATTAGCAAGACTTATGGTACTGATTTGAGTTTTGATGCAGTTGCGGCAGAGGCCTTGGGCGGTCAAGCAGCAGGGCTAACTTTTGCGACGACTACTGATGGTAATCACGGTAGGGCGGTAGCGTGGATTTGCCGTTTGCTGGGGTTCCCTGCTGTCATCTATATGCCGAAAGGCTCCTTGCCAGAGCGGGTGGAAGCCATACGCAAGGAAGGCGCTCTAGTCAAAGTTAGCGAAAGTAATTATGATGTTACTGTGCGTCAGCTAGCGCGTGATGCAGCAGTTAATGGCTGGGTCGTGGTGCAAGATACTGCTTGGAGTGGTTACACTGAAATCCCGCTTACGATTATGCAGGGCTACAGTACTATGATTGGTGAAGCCCTAGAGGAGATGCCAGAGGTGCCGACACATGTTTTTGCACAATCTGGTGTGGGCTCAATGGCGGCTGCGGTACAAGGCGTATTGGCAGCTAGCGGTTCCTCAGCAATTTTTACTGTACTGGAAGCAGCGGCGGCTAATTGTGTTTTTCGCTCCATGGAGTCAGGTTCTCCCAGCAAAGTGACGGGTGACTTAGACACTATTATGGCAGGCTTAGCCTGCGGAGAGGTTAATCCTTTGGCTTGGACGATTTTGCACAACTACAGCGACTATTGCCTGAGCTGCCGTGACGAAGTAGCAGCTTTGGGTATGAGATTGTGGGGCAATCCTCTGGGGGATGACCCGAGAATTATTGCAGGTGAATCCGGTGCTATCGGCGGTGGCATGTTAGGATTCTTGGATAAATATCATAATCTTAAGACTGATTTGGGATTGAATAAAGAATCCGTATTGCTTTTGTTTAATACCGAAGGGGATACCGCACCTACTAGTTACAAAGATATCGTGTGGGGAGGTAAATATCCGGCGGCGTTTAGATTGGAGAAATAATATGGTAGGCTTAGTGAGAATTTTATTATGCAGTTGTTTGTTGATAGCAACCATGCAGAGTGTACTGGCCGCCCCCAAAACAAGTGCTAAAGCAGAGAACAAGGTTGTGACAGAACTGGGACCTCGCCCCGAGGAGTGCCAGCTAGATGAAGAGTATCTCTTGGGAGTTTATGCTGGTAATGGTTCAATTGTTTTGGTCTTAGAGCGCAAAGGACAGTTGTTCTTAGCCCATCGTACAGAGGAAGAAGATAGGGATTATAGCCATAGCGCTATTTTCCCCCTAACCAAGCAGTACTATGATTGCTATAGCGTTGGCGATGTGCCTAAGGCCGCAGCTGTAGGCGATACTGCTAAGTTTGAAAGAGACCAAGAAGGTAACGGTGTTGCTCTGCGTTTAGATGATAATATCTATAATCGTAAATACCAGTTTGGAGAGCATGCTAAAGTTTTTAAGGTGAAAGTAGTGCGTCCTTGGCCTGAATTGGAAAAAGAAGCAAAGGTTGCACTTTTGCCCAAACAAAGAGCAACTAAACAGGCTACTTTGGTTGATTTGAGCCAAGTTGTACCTCAGTTGCATTATGATTTGCGCTATGCTACAACTAATAATTGCTTTGGACATCCTTTGGTACCTGTAGCCAAAGCCTATTTGGATCAAGAAGCGGCAACGGCTTTAATTAAAGCACAGGAAGCGCTGCGTATGCGTGGCTATGGTCTGCTTGTTTGGGAGGCTTATAGGCCATGGCAGGCTTTTAAACTAGCAACCTTGGCTTTGCCTGACAAAGAAAAGAGAATTTTGCCCAAGGCAGAAGAGGGCTATCCTCACGATACAGGACGCTCTATTGATGTCAGCTTGTATGATTTGGCGACTGGTCAACCAGTACAGATGATTTGCGACTTTGATGTGCCCACAGCGGCTCAGTTCTCCGCTTATGTTGGGGGAACTGGTCTTGAGCGGTGGCAGCGAGATGTGTTGCGACAAGCTATGCTTGCAGCCGGGTTTACAGCTAGCAAGGACGAGTGGTGGCATTTTGATTATCCGAGCCAAGAGAAGTACCAAATGCTTAATATACCGCTGCAAGAATTGAAGTGACTTTGTTTTATCTTGCGTTTATGTTAAAATTGAAATGAAAAATAAAGAGGAGGCAATTACAATGAACGTTTACGATGTAGTTAATGATTTAACCAAAGCAATTAAGGGTTCTCATGAATTTAAGGCACTGCAAGAGGCTCATGCTAAGCTAAAGCAAGATGCTGATGCAGAAAAATTAGCTCAGGATTTTTTGAAACAAAAACAAGAGCTAGAGATTGCTCAATATACGGGTAAAACTCCCAGCAAGGAAGAAAATGAAAAGGTACAAAAACTTTATGAGGTATTGGCTCTTAATCCGGTAGCTATGGACTATTTGCAAGCTTATATTCGTTTCCAGATGATGGTGGGGGATATTTCCAAGTCCATTGGCGACGTTGTCAAAGAGGCGGTAGAGGGTTAGAATGGATTTAAAAGCAATTACACAATGGTTAGAAGATAATATGCCAGGGCAATACTTGTGCCAAGAGCCCATGAGCAAGCATACTTCTTTCCATATCGGTGGCCCAGCTGATATTTTGGCACAGCCTCATAGTGCTGAAGAGCTGTGCGCTGTTCTGTCAGAGGCACGTGCACAGGGAATACCTGTGACTATTATCGGTAATGGTTCTAATCTCTTGGTGCGCGATAATGGCGTCCGTGGCCTAGTTATCAAACTGGGTAATGGGTTGAAAGACTTGGCTTGTAGCGGCACGGCGATTTATGCCGGTAGTGGTGTTTCTTTGGCTGCGGTAAGCAATTATGCGGCTAGTCAGAGTTTAACCGGCTTGGAATTTGCCGTAGGAATTCCTGGCAGTTTGGGTGGAGCTATTTTCATGAATGCCGGTGCTTATGATGGCGAAATGAAGCTGGTGGTTACCCAAATAGAAGCTATAGATAGAGATGGCCGTCTGCATGTTTTGTCGGATGCTATGGCAGAATTTGGCTATCGTTCCAGTGTTTTCCAACATAATGGTCTTATTATTACTGGAGTGCAATTGCATTTGCACAAGGGTGATAGTGCTGCGATCAAGGCTAAGATGGCTGAGTTTACTCAGCGACGCGCTACCAAACAACCTATTGAATTACCTAGTGCCGGTAGTATGTTCAAACGTCCGGTAGGACATTATGCTGGGACTATGATTCAAGAAGCTGGATTGAAGGGTTATACAGTGGGCGGTGCACAAGTATCGACTAAGCATGCCGGGTTTGTGGTTAATATTGGTAATGCTACAGCCGCTGATGTTTTGCAATTAATTAACGATGTGCAGGATAAGGTTTATGCTGCTACCGGTGTACGTTTGGAGCCGGAAGTACGTGTTATAGGTGAGTAGCTAGAGCTTAGGTTTAATATTACAGTGAAACGGGGAATGAAGCGAATGAAAGCAAAAGTTTATCATGTGCACGGCTTGCCTTTACCAGAAGGTGCGGAGTGCACTATTGAGTTAGTAGAGCATGGTGTCAAAATTAGTTGTGGTGATTATTTGGAGGATTTGCCCTTTGAGCGCATTGCAACTTTTGATTTTGATGGGTGTGATATTGTAGAAGAAGATGGCTTGGTAGGACTTATCTCTGGTTTTGCTGGAGGTTTGGTGGGGCGTTTGGAAGGTAAAAAGTTCTTGTCTTGGGTAGCACCCAAAACGGCCAAATATCCTGAGGATGTTACCGTATTAATTGTTAATTTCTTGGACAGTGATGTTAGTGTAAAACGCAGTGTTTTTGTAGAGGCGCCGGATACTAACGGTCAAGATAGCGTTATCGACATGGTTTTTGCGTATAACGATGTTAAACCCAATCATGGCGAGGAGTATCTTAAGAAATATGGACCGACTTTGAATCCTCAAAGAGATAAGAGTAAGACAAACAATTAGGAAAAGAACGCAGATAGTACATCAGTGCATACAAAATAGGAGGCGGCGACATGAGGTTAACTTTTTGCGGAGCAGACAGAATGGTAACAGGTTCTTGTCATATGCTGGAAGTCAATGGCAAGCGTATTTTAATTGATTGTGGTATGTTTCAGGGTACTAAACTCATTCGTTCTTTGAATGAGAAAAACTTTCCCTTCAATCCAGGGGAAATTGATGCAGTTCTCTTGACCCATGCTCATGTGGACCATAGTGGGCTTTTACCCAAACTGGTTAAACAAGGGTTCAAGGGAGCTATTCATTGCACAAAAGTGACGGAAGAATTGTGCGAAATCCTTTTACCTGATTGTGGTCATATTCAAGAATCAGAGGCTGAATTTGCCAATCGTAAAGGCAAACGTGCTGGTATGACAGAAGTACAGCCTATTTATACTGTGGATGATTCCTATATTGCTCTCAAACAATTTAAGACTCATCCGTTTAATACGGATATCGAAATTTATCCAGGTATTACGGTGCGCTATCGCATAGCCGGACATATTTTGGGCAGTTCTATCATTGATTTGATGCTCAATGAAAATGGTAAAGAAACTAAGTTTATTTTCTCCGGTGATATTGGACAACCTAATCAACCTATTTTGCAAGACCCATATCGCATTAGTGGGGCCGATTTTATTGTAACAGAATCCACTTATGGGGATAGAACGCATGAAGTTGCTGACCGCGAAAAAGAATTGTGCGATATTATGCAAGAAGCTCTGGCCAAGGGCGGTAATGTGGTAATTCCTGCTTTTGCTGTGGGCAGAACGCAAGTATTGTTATACTATTTCCAAAAATTGATGAGCGATAAAAAGATTCCTGAGGTTCCTATAGTTATTGATAGTCCTATGGCTATCAAAGCAACTAAAGTTATGTTTATGAACCCTGCGGAATATGATGAAGAAGCACAGAGTATTTATGATAAACAGGGTGGAAGATTAATTGATATGCCTAATGTGCGCTATACTCAGACTCCGGAAGAGTCTCGCGCCATTAATGATATGCCTAGCCCCATGATTATTATTTCTGCTAGTGGTATGGCTGATGCCGGTAGGGTGCTGCATCATTTGAAACATAATTTGTGGCGTGCAGATAGTAGTGTAATTTTTGCTGGTTATCAAGCAGAAGGTAGTATGGGACGTCGTTTGGTAGATGGTGTTAAACGCGTCAAGATTATGGGTGAGGATATTGCTGTCAAAGCTCATATTTACAATATGACAGGTTTCTCGGCTCATGCGGATAAAAACCAAATGCTTGAATTATATCAAGGTATGACGCACAAACCCAAGGCTTTCTTCGTCGTTCATGGCGAATACACGGCAGCAACAACTTTTGCTAATACTTTGCAAAACGAGTTGGGAACAACTACTGTGGTTCCTCAATATGGTGATAGTGTCGTTATTGATGGTACTGATTGGAAGCTGGAGCAAACCACTATTGTTTCCGGTATTCCAGAAGTGCAAGAACTCAGAGAATATATGCGCACTATGGAAAAGACATATTTGGCTTACAGGAACAGAATGGAACAGGTCGCGCTGCATGATAATAGCCGCGTAAGCGAACTCAAGACCAAGCTGGATAAGATTAAAAAGTATGTTGAAGAAATGATGAAGAATGTTTAAAAAAGTTTACAATAATTCTTGACAAGTCCTAGTCGTGTTGCTATACTGTACACATGTTTATTTAAAATATGTACAAGTTATGAACAGGAATAACACTTTTGGAGCATTGCCAGAGAGTCGTTGGTTGGTGCAAAACGATAATGCCGTTGGTGTTTCTCGCCTGGGAACTCTTCTCCTGAATTCAGTAGGGAAAGCGCAGAGCAGCGTTAGGGCTATAACCACAAAGAAGTGATAAAGCAGGGTGGTACCGCGTACACACGCCCCTGTCGGATTTAATCCGACAGGGGATTTTTTATTTGGGGGAGGATGTATGAAACAAAGACAAGCTCTTAGAGAGCGCTTGCAACAACCGGAAATTTTAGTTTTACCCGGCATCTATGATGCTTTAACAGCCAAGATTGCTGTTAGTGTAGGTTTTGACGCCTTGGTGATGGGCGGTTATGCCATTGCTGCGTCACGTTTGGGACAACCTGACGTAGGTTATCTGTCTATGACAGAGATGGTACAAGCCTTGAAGGTAATCATTGATGCTGTCGACGTGCCTGTTTTTGCTGATGGCGATACTGGCTATGGTAATGCCCTTAGTGTGCGGCGTACTATACAGGAATATGAGAAGGTTGGTGCTGCCGCAGTTTTGTTTGAAGACCAAGTTTGGCCTAAGCGTTGCGGCCATATGGCAGGCAAGCAGGTCATAACAGCAGAAGAACATGCCAAAAAGATTCGTGCTGCCGCTGATGCTAAGACGGATGCGGATTTGCTCCTAATTGCTAGGACTGATGCGCGGGCTGTTAATGGGCTTGAGGATGCTATTGAAAGAGGTAAGCGTTATTTGGATAGTGGTGCGGAAGCTTTGTTTATCGAGGCACCACAGAACGAGCAGGAACTGGAGCAGATTACTGCTGCTTTTCCCAAGACGATTTTGGTAGCCAACATGATTGAAGGTGGCAAGACACCCAATCTTACTTCCAAGGATTTGCAGGATATGGGTTTTAAAATAGTTTTTTGGCCTTGCAGTGCCTTGTATATGATTACCGAAGCTTTTGCCAAGGGAATGAAGGTCTTGCATGACACTGGTACTACACGTGGATTTGAAGAGAATATGATGCATTTTAGTGATTTTAATAAATTTATCGGCTTAGAGCAATATGCCGAGCTGGAAAAGAAATACAAATAAAAATATGAGGTGAAGGAAATGATGACAAAGGGGTCTAAGCTTTTTAAGACAATGTTATTTACATCTTTA
>JAQUUF010000032.1 GCA_028693975.1 Acidaminococcaceae bacterium | reverse complement strand
AAAATCGCGAATTGCTTTGTAGAGGCCAATCATACCTTCTTGGATGATATCTTCTTTCTCGGCACCAATTAAAAAATAACTTCTGGCCTTGGCTCGCACAAAATTACGATATTTTTGCAGAAGATATTCCTGCGCAATAAGATTATTATGCAACCCCACATCGGTGATAATTTCTTCGTCGGTCATGGTTGCAAAAATGGCATACGGTTCATTAATTAGCTTTTTGACCATGTTTCTCCCTCTCCAGTGTTTGATGCCCTAGATTATACCTTGTTCTATGAGCTCCGTCAATTCTTACACAGACTTCTTTGGCGCACTACCTCATATAGCAAAATGGCCCCAGCCACCGAAGCATTGAGCGAGGCTACTTGGCCTAGCATAGGAATGCGTACCAAAAGGTCACATTTCTCTTTTACTAAGCGCCCCAGCCCTTTGCCTTCAGCACCAACTACAACCACAATAGCACCTGTTAAATCAGCCTCATAGTACTGACTCTCGCCAGCCATATCTGCTCCAATAACCCAAAACCCTTGCTTTTGCAGCTCCTGTATCGTCTGAGAAATATTACCAATCTGCACCACAGGTACATACTCTACAGCTCCAGCACTAATCTTGGACACCACCGCATTCAAAGGACAACTGCGGCGGCTCGGCAAAAGCACTGCGTCTACTCCGGCGGCATTGGCAGTTCTAATCAGAGCTCCCACGTTTTGTGGATCTTGCAGCTCATCTAGGAGCAAAAGAAACGGCACTTTGGCCTTAGCCTTAACTGTCGCCAAAACGGTTTCCAAGCTTTGGAACTCAATAGGCGCCCCTAAGGCAACGACACTTTGATGTCGCATACCTGCCGCTAGTTCATCCAATTTCTCTAGCCGTGTATATTCAATCGGAACCCTGCTCTCTCTGGCAAGTGCCGTTATTTCGCCGATACTACCTCCTCTAGCACCGTCGAGAATGTATAACTTATTTAAAGATCGCCCTCGTTTCAGAGCTTCTAATACTGCATTACGGCCAACAATCGCGTCTGACATAATATCTCCTTATTTGTCCAATAAATAATTTAGCGTACGTTCATTTTCTAACAAGCGCCAGTTCGTATCCACTCGCCCTCGTTTACTACAATGCTATTGTAGCATAAAAAAGGCTGTGGAGAATAGTATTCCCCCACAACCCCATATAATATTTATTTTTTCTGCTGCTTGGCTGCCAAAATCTGCGCCAAACGGCCACAACTCATGGCGCCCTCATGGCATACGCCTTGAGTAACGCAAGTCGGTCCTGCATTTTCAAAAAGAACCGGGGCCACTAGCTTAACTTCTTCCAGCATTTTATTGGCCAAAGCCCTAATCTCCCACTGAGCTCTAGTGCAACAGCGCAATTCAAAGAAGTGCAGCAAACTGCGCGCATTCATAGTAACCACTATCTTGGTCTCGGCAGCATTGGGCAAAATATACCGGGCATCTTCCGGTAGCACGCCAGCTTCAGTCCACTCGTTATACAGCTCTTGAATCTCCTTGCACAGTGCTTCAAACTGAGCCTTAGCCTCTGGACGAGCAGCAATAGTAGGTGGCATAATCGTCTCAAAATCATGCTCCTTCACATACCTTTGAGATTGCTGTGAATAAGATGCTATGCGATGGCGCACCAACTGGTGGGTAAGCACTCTGGATACGCCTTCAATGGCAAAGGTAAAAGACACATGCTCAAAAGTCGATGCATGCCCCATTTGCCCTAATTTACGCACTAGTTTAGCAGCCTGCTCATCGCTGATTTTCTCTTCCAGTTGTGCCGCACCAATAGGAGAATAGCACAACCTAGCACTCATAGCTACTGTTTTATCCGGCTCCGGCGTATATCTTATTAATTTAACCTGCATCATTTATTTACCTCGTTCTTCTTGCATCACTGCTTGAATATAAGCAAAGGATTTGTCCAAAATCTGCTCCAGCCTAGCTTCCTTGTCCATAAGGAACAAATATCCTACCAATGCCTCAAAAGCCGTTCCTTGGCGATATTCGCGGACAGAAGCGCTCTTGGGCACTGTGGATTTAGTATTACGTCCTCGCTTAGCAACAGCTAGTTCCTCTGCATCCAGCTCTGTCTCTAACGCATCCATAGCTTTGGCTTGCATAACCGCCGATACAATCTTAGCACCCAAATCATGAACGACACGTACCTGACCCGAAGTAGGTATCAAGCGCAGTCTCACATAAAGAGAAAACACCACATCGCCTATATAGGCCAAAATAACAGGATTAAGCTGAGTAGGGTCTTTGAGTGTTAGCTTCTGCCCACAAGCGGCCAAAGCGTGTTTTTTAATCATTTGATACTGTTCAAATCTCACTGTTTTTTCCACCGTACGCCTTGAGGCGTATCCTCCAAAATGATACCTTGGGCAGCCAATTGGTCCCTAATAGCATCAGCCTTGGCAAAATCCTTCGCCTTACGAGCACTCTGGCGCTCTGCTACCAAAGCTTCAATAGCTTGATCCGCTGCAGCTTCTTCTGTCGTTTTGGGCTCAGTTGCTTGTTTATTTTCCAGGACACCAATAATTCCCGCCATCTCAGCAAATAATTGCTGCATCTCATCTACTAATTTGCCATCCGGCTTGGTTTGTCCACCAATAACGGCTTGATGATAAACATTAATCTCCTTTGCCAAGGCAAACCAATAGCTGATAGCCAAAGCAGTATTGAAATCATCGCGCATCGCTTCCAGGAACGCAGTCCGAATAGTTCCAAGCTGCTCCCTCAGCTTAAGGCTTGCTTCGCTAGGACCTACACTGATAATACGGTATAATTCCTGCAAATTCTCTTGAGCTGTAGCTAAACGGCTCAAGCTCTTCTTAGCTTCTTGCAATCTCTCATCACTGAAGTCCAAAGGACTACGATAGTGCGTCGACAGGATAAAGAACCGCAAAACCTCTGGCTCGAAATGCTCCAAGATGTCTACTACCATAAAGAAATTACCTAATGATTTAGACATTTTCTCCTCATTAACAGTAATGAAACCATTATGCAGCCAGTAATGTACAAAAGGATGACAACCAGTACATCCCTCGGATTGAGCAATCTCATTCTCGTGATGTGGGAAAATCAAATCACTGCCGCCGCCATGGAAGTCAAAGGTTTCGCCTAAGTATTTCATGCTCATGGTAGAGCATTCAATATGCCACCCAGGTCTTCCCTGACCCCAAGGACTCTCCCAGGCCGGTTCCCCCGGCTTGGCGCTCTTCCACAAAGCAAAATCCATAGGATTCTCCTTACGGTCGTCTACGCCCACTCTCGCTCCAGCCATCATATCGTCTAGATTACGACCACTGAGTTCGCCATAATGTTCAAAGCTCTCTACTCGATAATAGACATCCCCGTCTAATACATAAGCATGTCCTTTGTCAATCAAGGTTTGGACTGTAGCAATAATCTCAGGAATATGGTCAGAAACCTTAGGATAAACATGGGCACGTTTCACATTAAGTTTATCCATAACTTCAAAATATGATTTGATATAACGCTTAGGAATTTCATCCCAAGCTACTTTTTCTTCATTAGCCTTATTGATGATTTTGTCATCAACATCGGTAAAATTTTGGATATGAGTAACATCATAACCCTCATGCTCAAAGAAACGACGGATTACATCCCAAGTCACAAAAGGACGAGCGTTCCCTACATGAGGGTGATTATAGGGAGTAACACCGCAGACATAGATACCGACCTGGCCTTCGTGAATAGGTTTAAACTCTTCTTTTTGTTTGGTTAAGGTATTATAGACTTTTATTGTCATAGTAGCTTCTCCTTATAAATTAATGCCAACCTTGCTCAGACTATTGCTAATACGCTGCCAAGCACGCTCTTTGCCCAACAATGGAAACATTTCCACTAATTCAGGGCCATGTTGATTACCGGTCAGAGCCACACGGATGGGCATAAACACTTGTTTACCGCCTAGCTTATTTTCTTTTTGAATACTCTTAAAAATAACTTTCATAGCAGGGCCATCAATTACCTCTGCCGCCGCCAGTTTGTCCTTCAAGGCTGCCATTACAGTCGGTACGCTCTCTTCATGCAAGACTGCTTCTGCTTCTGGCGTTTCAAACCCAAATTCATCACTAAAATACATAGAAACTGCTTCAGGAATTTGCGCTCCATAGGATACCTGCTCGTGGGCAGTTGCCACTACCCGTTTCAGCCACTCTACTTGCTCTCCTGTCTCTTCTCCGGTCATATAACCAGATGCTATCATATGAGGTTTAGCTGCTTCAAAAAATTCTTCAGGAGACAACTTGCGCATATAATGTTGGTTAATCCAGTTAAGCTTATCTACATCAAACACAGCTGGATTCTTCGCCACATGTTTCATCGAAAAAGCCTTAATTAATTCTTCCCTGGTAAAAATTTCTTGCTCGCCACTAGGAGCCCAGCCTAGCAAAGCCAAGAAGTTAACCAAGCCATCAGGCAGATATCCCATCTGACGATACTGGTCTACAGAGGTAGCACCATGACGTTTACTCATTTTCTTCTTGTCCTTGCCAAGAATTAAGGAAATATGGCCAAACTTAGGTCGGTCAAAACCCAAAGCATCATAGAGCAAAATCTGCCGTGGTGTATTGGACAAATGCTCTTCGGCACGAATAACATGCGTAATCTCCATCAGCGCATCATCAATTACTACAGCATAGTTATACGTGGGAATGCCGTCTGATTTCACAATAACAAAATCGCCAATACCGTCGCTTTCAAAGCTTACATCACCACGCACCAAATCGGTAAACTTAATAGTTTGGCCTGCCGGTACGCGAAATCTCACAGTTGGCTTGCGTCCCTCTGCTTGAAAAGCTGCTGCTTGTTCCGGTGTAAGATTGCGGCATTTGCCCATATAACGCGGCATTTTGCCAGCTTCAGTCAAAGCTTCACGCTCTGCTTCTAGCTCTTCATCAGTACAATAACAATAGTAGGCCTTGCCTTCAGCCAATAGCTGGTCTGTGTATTTCTTGTAGATTGCCAAGCGCTCCATTTGGTGATACGGTCCGTGTTCTCCACCTGCGTCCACCCCTTCATCCCATTCCAAGCCCAACCACTTAAGAGCTGCCTTGATATTTTCCTCAGATTCCGGTGTCGAGCGCTCTCTATCAGTATCTTCTATTCTTAAAATTAATTTACCACCATTTTTGCGAGCCAAAAGCCAGTTGAACAAAGCAGAACGAGCTCCGCCGATATGAAAAGGCCCAGTTGGACTGGGAGCAAACCTAACACGCATTTCTTTCTCCATAAGTAAAACCTCCATAAAAATAATATCAATAATTATAGCACAAAAAAAGGGCAGTCTCAATCACTACCCCTAGTATTGCTATTTTACCAAAGTTACTATTGCCTGAGCAGCAATCCCTTCACCTCGACCGGCAAAGCCCAAATTTTCCGTTGTGGTCGCTTTTACATTGAGAGCATCTTCTGTATCCAAAGATAATGCCCGCGCCAAAACAGCATACATTGCTTCCCTGTACGGAGCTAGTTTGGGTGCTTGGGCAATAATAGTAACATCGGCGTTGCCAACAGACCAGCCTTGTTCCCGCAAAAGTCCCATTACTTGCTGCAATAGTTCAATACTATCTGCATCTTTGAAGGTTGGGTCAGTATCAGGAAAATGCCGGCCTATATCGCCTAACCCGGCTGCACCCAAAAGAGCATCCATCAGGGCATGCGTAGCTACGTCAGCATCACTATGTCCCAAAAGTCCTTTGGTATAAGGAATATCCACTCCACAAAGAATTAATTTGCGGCCTTCTACTAATTTATGTACGTCAAAACCACTGCCCACACGTATACTATTGCCCATTTTGCCCTCTCCTTTATTTGCCAGCAAAGCTTGTGACCAAACAAGGTCCTCTGGCGTGGTAATCTTGATGTTGGCATACGAGCCCTCTGCCGTCAGCACAGATACACCTAGAAGCTCCACCGCACTAGCATCGTCGGTAACCTGAATCTTTTCCTTTTGAATATAGGCGTAAGCGTTTTTCAAAAGATCAATCTTGAAAATTTGTGGTGTTTGAACAGCCTGTAGCAAAGAGCGTTGCGGCGTAGCTACAACCATACCTTCCGCATTAATTGTTTTGATTGTATCTTTGACTGCCACAGTGGCAATAGCAGCCCCAGTCTTTTGGGCTGCAGCCAAAACCCTAGCAAAAATCTCTGGCGTAGCAAATGGTCTGGCTCCATCATGCACAGCTACAAAACCATCACTAGTCTGTAATAAAGCTAAGGCATTTCCCACAGAATCCTGACGTTCCCGTCCGCCAACACACAACTGCCACGGAAGCGTAGGGAAATATTCTGCCTGAAACTGCTCCAGCAAGCTTTGGGCTTCCTCAAGTTCCGCAGAACCAACAACCACAATTACCTTGGTCAAGTTAGTTACCCTGCTCAACTGGTGTAGATTATGAACAATAATCGGTGCCTGATTTAAAAACACAAAGGCCTTGTTTTTACCAAGGCCCAAGCGTTTTCCCAAACCGGCAGCCGCAAGAATCACTACGAGCTTCTGGTTCATTTTGAAGTTCTCCTAAATTATTTCATTTTTGCAAAAATCATTCTACCTGCCGATGTCTGTAATACAGAAGTAACAATTACAGCAACGTTAGAATTAACAGCCTGCTTGCCGCTCTCGACGACAATCATCGTACCATCGTCCAAATAAGCTATCGCTTGACCATGTTCTTTGCCTTCTTTGGCCAAATACACAATCAACTCCTCGCCCGGCAAAACTGCAGGCTTCACCGCATTGGCCAAATCATTAATGTTCAAGATACGCACACCTTGAATCTCTGCTACCTTGCTCAAATTATAATCATTGGTAGCAACTACTCCACCGATGTCTTTAGCTAGCAACACAAGTTTGGCGTCAACTTCGTTGATATCTTCATAATCCTTAGTGCTGATTTCAACTTTGCTGATACCATCTTGCTGAATTTCCTTGACTATGTCCAAGCCTCGTCTGCCCCGATTACGTTTAAGGGTATCCGGAGAGTCGGCAATCTTTTGCAATTCTTCCAAAACAAACTTGGGAATAACTATAGTTCCTTCCATGAATCCGGTCTTTAGAATATCGACGATGCGACCATCAATAAGAACACTGGTATCTAATATTTTATAAGTGCAAGAATCAGAACGGACAGCTATCTTCTTAGTGCTGTCTTTAGATGATTTCAAGGGAGAAACCCTTGTCAAAAAAGAAACGATATCAGTTCTCTTACGCAAGGCGACTTTGGCGCCGATAATGGCAAAGACTAAACTCAATACCAAAGGAACATAAGCTCCCACAATGGGAAGATGCGAAAAAGGGGCTCCAAACAAATTAGCCACAACGAGCCCGACCACGACACCTAAGGCTACGGAAATAATGTCTTCTGACGGCAGTTTAGACAACACTGTAGCGATTGCTTCTGTATAACGCAGAGTATAACTTATGATAGACGGGGATAGAGCATAACCCATACCGCCAAACAAGAGTATACCAATCGCAACCGAGATCACAATCGCAATCACATTAGCAAGAATGCCGCTGTTTTCTAAACTATAGTTGAAGAAATTGAAGACATAACTTTTGGAATATTCAGCCACTAACAAACCCGTTACGGTAAAAACCAAGGTAATGGTTATGGTGAGTATTCTGTTGAGCATCAACAAACCTCCTTTCCATATTAAAATTTATGGCAATAACAGTAAACTGTTATTTGACAAAAAACTGCATGAGCCATTCTTCACTCTTGTTCTCATCAAAAGCTCTGACTAGCATAACTTCACTCAGCAGGATATGCTTGGCTGTATTTAACAATCTTCTTTCACCTGTAGATAACTTCTTAATATCTTCTTGGACGCACAAAGTCCTAACAACGGCAGCCACATCCAAAATATTGCCGCTTTTCATTTTATCAAGATAAAGATTAAATCTTCTATTCCAAGTAATACTCTGAATCTTATTCTCAGGACGCTCTTTAAGCACTTCTTCCACTTGGCTCAAAGCTTTCTTGTCCACGATGTGACGAACCCCAACTTTTTCAACATTCTCTTTGGGAATCATAACTTTCATATTGCTTTGCATCATGCGTAAAATAAAATATTCTACCACGCGCCCATCTATTTTCTTTTCTTCTACTTCTACAATGACCCCGGCACCATGCATAGGATACACTATCTTATCGCCAACTGCAAACATCTGACACGCCCCCTTAAAACATATTCATTCTATCACAAAACTCATGTTTATGTCAAAAGAGAAGATTATATCATTTTGCTTTTGTCAATGTCAACCCTCTACCTCAAAAATCTCAGCACATATACCCCACCCTAAACCACTCAAGCAAAAATAGCCGCTAAGGCTTCTTCTACACTGTGAACTTGGTAGATACCGGATGGTTTTTGCTTATCGAAATGCAAATTGCCCTGAGGTATTATGAATTTATGGAAACCAAGTTTGGCCGCTTCCATGATTCTGCGCTCAGGAAAGCTTATGCGGCGCAATTCGCCAGTCAAGCCTACTTCCCCCAGAGCCAAGACTCCAGGTGCAATAGCTTTATTACGATAACTAGACACCAACGAGCCGATAATAGCCAAATCCACGGCCGTCTCAGCAATCTTAACACCGCCTACTACATTAACATAAGCATCCTGAGTACCGAAGTCCATCCCTAGGCGCTTCTCTAAGATCGCCAAGAGCATATTTACTCTGTTATAATCCACTCCCACTGCTGTACGCCGTGGAAGGCCATAGGGAGTGCGCGCTACCAAAGCCTGTATCTCCACCAAGAGCGGTCTATTACCTTCTAAGACAGCTGCAACCAAAGAACCCGGTACTTGGTCAGCCCTCTTTTCCAAAAAAAGACCGGAAGGATTATCTATTTCTCGCAAACCACTGGCCTCCATAGAGAAAATACCGCTCTCACTGGTAGAGCCAAATCTATTCTTCAAAGCTCGCAACACTCTATAAGCATAGGAGCGCTCTCCTTCAAACTGCAAGACAACATCGACCATATGTTCCAAAAGCCGCGGCCCTGCTATATTACCCTCTTTGGTCACATGCCCAATGATAATGACTGCAATACCGGTGGATTTGGCAAACCGCAAGAGCTTAGACGTACATTCTCTTAATTGACCTACACTACCTGCAGGTGTCTCCAGTTCTGTGTTATACATCGTTTGAATGGAATCTATCACCAAAACTTGCGGCCTAACAGCCTGGGCCTGCAACAAAATCGCAGCCAAATCTGTAGCCGTCATGATAAGCAGATTATCACCGGCTGAGCCTAACCGCTCTGCCCGCATAGCCGTCTGTGCCTCTGATTCTTCACCCGACACATAGAGCACCTTAATTCCCTCGGAACTAAACTTCATGCCTACATCTAGCACAATTGTTGACTTGCCAATGCCAGGGTCTCCTCCCAGAAGGACTAGGGAACCCGGCACAATACCGCCACCAAGCACTCTGTCAAATTCACCTATACCCGTGACCAAACGGCCGATTCTTTCTTTGGCAATGCTCTTGAGTGTTTTGGGACGAGGCACTTCTACCTGAGGCAAAAACGACTGAGCCTTCTCAACCGCGACCACTTCTTCCGACATAGCATCCCACGTACCACACTCCGGGCATTTGCCTAACCACTTACTACTAGTATAGCCACAGTTCTGACAGACAAATCGGGTTTTTGCTTTAGCCACGTTGTTGCTCCTTGTCCGCTTTATTAGCCTGAGTTTTGTTTAACAGCCTCTGGTAAGCCTCTTTAATAATCTCTCGCTTTTGCTCTGTAAGCACATGACCGTCAAC
>JAQUUF010000031.1 GCA_028693975.1 Acidaminococcaceae bacterium | reverse complement strand
ATCTCGTCGGATAGTCGGATAGCATCTTCTTTAAATTCTTTATCATAGTTCATTTTATTAGCCTCCCAAATATATATTAGCATATTTGACGAGTTTAATGACTCTACTTAAATGATACTAGTCCAGTTTTCTCTCACCTCTGAGCTCAAACGTACAGAGACAAGTTTTCATGCTTTGGCCGAACAGAAAAATCAACACTTCCAAATGTTTGTAAACATTATTCATGATAATTGTTGTGGCGATGTAGCTAGGATACATAGTGCCTTAGACAATGTTCTGTCCAATGCACTCAAATACACTCCATCCGGTGGAAAAATAATCTACCGCATTACTGAAACACCCTCTAAGCATACCAATATTGGTAACTACCGCTTTGAAATAACAGATAACGGTATCGGTATGGACGAAGATACCCAAAAACACATCTTTGAGCCTTTTTATCGTGCGCTTAAAAATTCCAACTCCTCAGTTGAAGGCACCGGTCTTGGCCTTTCTATCGCCAAAGCTATTATTGATTTAAAAGGAGGTGTCATCTCTCTTACAAGTGTTCTGGGGCAAGGCACCACTTTTGTAATAGATCTTCCTATCCCACTAGGAAATAGCGATACTGATGCTGTACCGCAAAATCCGACTCTTTCTAACCTAGAAGATTATGATTTGTCTCAAGCTCGCATCTTACTCTGCGAGGACCATCCCATTAACCAAAAAGTAGCTTATAAGATATTATGCAAGGCTGGAGCCAAAGTAACTGTTGCCTCAGATGGAAAGGCAGGCTCGGACTTCTTTCTCAACAGTCCGATTGGAACTTTCAACCTAATATTAATGGATGTGCGCATGCCAATAATGGATGGCTACGAAGCTACTCGAGTAATTCGTAGCAGTAAACACCCACAAGCCAAAAGCATACCAATTATTGCTATGACGGCCAACGCCTTTGCCGAAGACGTACAACAAAGCCTTAAGGCTGGCATGAACGACCATCTTGCCAAGCCAGTTGTCCCAGCTTTGCTTTACAGAACGATATTGCATTACCTTGATAAAACTGCAGCCATTATTAAAAAGAAAGTTTTGTTTGTGGATGATGCCGAGCTCAACATCGCAGTATTAACTACTGCTATTAATAGCCAATATGATGTACTGGTAGCGCGCAACGGACAGGAGGCTCTGGCGGTATTAGATGCTAATCAAGATATTGCAGCTATAATTACCGATATCGTTATGCCTGACATGGATGGCATTAGTCTAATCAAAAAGATTCGCTCCGACGAACGCTATCGCAATATCGCTATCATTGCCAATACTCAATATGGTGATGCCAAGCAAGAAGAAGAACTATTGGCTATCGGTGCAGACGACTTCTTGTACAAACCAACCACGCCACAACTAGTACGTAATCGTCTAGAAGCTGCCTTACTGCGCTATCAATAGCAATTTAACCAGTATAAAAACCAAGGGTCAGAATTGCTGGGTCAGGATAGGATTTAGTTTCTATATTCAGAATAATATTCTTGTCGCCGTAGCTCTTCACGAGCTCAAATAAATCTTCCAAACGTGGTACTGCCGTGCTATGTGATACCTGCGTACGCCCATGTAGGTCGTAATATTCACCGCAATTGGGATTCATAACCCCCACATCATACTTCTTGAGCTCCTCCATCCGCAATCCCTCCTCCTTATCTTTTGCACAACAAACTCCTCCTCTACTAATATGTTCATCTTACTGCGTATTAGAAATACCTAGGCGGATATGGTCCATATTCATTGTCGTAAGGGTCACTACCCTTAATCATGAAGTACAAAAAACCACAAGTACCTATCAAGGGAATCAGCATCAAGAGCGACCACCACCCGCTATGCCCAGTATCATGCAGTCTTCTGATAGCCACGCCAATGCCCGGCAAAAGTACTGCCAGACTTACTATGATGCTTATTGTACCAAAGAGCATATCAAGGCCCAGTGCCCCCTTGAGAAAGTTCAAAACCAAATTAACGCCAAACATTACTAAGGCATAATACCAATATTCTGAACGGCTAGCTCTACCATTAAAATTAACGTAATTCTCTGTCACAACATACTTAAATGCCTCCATCGGTCCCTTAGAATCATTCATATAGTATCCTCCTTTAAAAAATGCTTGTGATTTATATAATTATACCATTAATTATTATCTGCCTCCATCAATAAAAACTGGGAGCTTGTCTCTACCTGTTTTTGTGCTACAATTAGAGCTAAGTAATAATAACAAGCATACAGAGGCCAACCATGAATATCAAAAAGTTGTTCTTGATAATTGCTGCTCTTGTCATAGTGTTCCTCAAGCCACTGTGGGAGCGGCCTAAGCTGGACCCAGCTCTTCCCCCGGGCGGTAATTTTGACCTAACTAATTATACCCTGCAACTACCTAGCGGAACCAACGGCAAAATGCAAATAATACCTGTTGGCGAGTTAGCAGGAAAAACCGGCTTTACTAACCAATATTTCTATACAGATAAGGTAGACGGTGCCATGACGCTAATGGTACCTCACCAAGGCGTTACCTCGCCTAATTCCACTCATTGCCGTACGGAGCTACGTGAGCAAACCCAAGGCTGGCGCTCCGAAGGTAATCATAGCCTCACAGGTGAAGTCGCCGTACCTCTAGTCCAAGAGCGGACAGCCCTAGCTCAAGTTTATCAGGCCAGCGGTCCTCGAAAACCTCTCTGCCTTTTGGAATATCTGGCAGGTGGACAACTCCTGCTCTGCGTAGAAAAATCACCACAAGGCGGTTCTACCACTAAACATCCTGTAGGACAAGTTGACCCAGGCAGTAAATTCAACTTTGTACTCAGCGTCAGCGACAACGAGCTCAACATCAATATCAACGGTAGTAATACCACTGTCAGTATCCCACCCTCCTTTAGCGTCTCCTCCTACTATTTCAAAGCAGGCAATTACGACCAAACATCAGTAGCCGGCCTCCCCCAGGAAGAAGCGGCCACTATTGTGAAATACTATAAACTGAACATTAAACACGAATAAAGCCAACCAAACGGACTCATGACCTACTCCGAATGGTTGGCTTAACAATTTTTATTTCTTTTCTATTCCTAGTGCTTGGTATATAATTTTTTCTCTTACTTCTTGTTTGGTAGCAAGATGTCGTTGCAGAAGTGTAACTTCAGTATTCACTAGATTATATTGTTCTACTGCTTGGTGCTGCGCTTCTTTATCCAGTAGCGGTACTTTGATTTCTCGTACTTTACCAGGTGAGAGGCTGACTAGGTTATCGCCTATCTGAGTGGAGCGGAGTATCATTTCTCCAATCTTGCTATTCAAGAGCATTAACAGATATGTTGGTTCTATTAGTCTACTATTAGGACGAATGACGATTATATTTTGGTCTGCCAGCAAAGGTAATTTATATTTTGTGCGAACTAATGCTGCTTTAATCATCGTACCCTTGGCTGCCAGTAGTATATCTCCTACTTCTACACTCTCTTTAGCTACTATCTTCATATTGCCAAGTTGTGCTTCTTGTAAGTCTTGGAGACTACCGTCTACTATATTACTTACCTTCGCTATAAGACAATCGCCCTTGCCAGCTTCTTGCTGCGACGTATCATTCTGGGAATGCAAACTGAAGATTCCTCTTCTTAATATCGCTACGTCCTCTAGTCTTGTAGTATTGGGCAATCCCATTTCCGCCAAGGGTTCTACATAATCGGCATAGTTAAGGCTGTATTCTTTGGTTACCAGTTGTTCCGCTGTTAGTTCGAGGCATAATTTATTAGCTGACTCCGTTTGCTTATATAGCTCATAAATGGCTTCAATATCAGGAATAGCAGCTCCTTGTCTTTTGTCTTTGTCCACTATCAATTGACTGGCATCTATTAGCTTAGCAGTAGTATTACCGCCGCTAAACACTACCAAAGCAATACCTCGCTTGCTATTACTTAGCATTTCCTTGCCCAAATAAATAACTGCTTCTATCATACCGTCTCTAATTAGTTGTTCTCTGATGAAGGCCTCTGCTCTATTATTTAGACTTGTTACTCGCATGATAGCTACACCCTTACCTTGCGTGGCTAAGGAATTGAGCAAAATATTGATGAAATACCAATCCGGTGTCACTCTTCTTTTAGCATTGGCTCTCAGGGCAGTTGCAATACCAGCATAATTACACTCTACTGCTTCTATTTCCGGGGTTTTCATAAGCCCTAAGGGAAAACTGGTAAATACTCTACTATGTTTACCCAGAAACGCAGCATTTTTCAAAACATCCCCAGTGATTATTTCTGCCGTAGAACACCCCAATGCTTGGAGCTTCAGCTTGGTAAGCATCGCTCCAGTAGCATTAAGCTCTTGCCCATAAAGATTCTTAGCTACACCTAAAGCATAGGCCTGTAGCAAAAATACGCCGTCCCCAGAGCAATAATCCACTATGTCAGCAGCATCACCATAGTCCTTACCCAAAATTTTAAGTGCCAGTGCATTAACTTCTTGGCTTACGCTACCGCCATTACCTAATGCATCAGCAAATCCTATCACTATATCACGTAAGCCTTGTTCATCATCTTGAAAAACAAGGAACATTTCATAAGCCTTGAAGGTCCCACCTCTAAAAGCACTTTTGAGACAATCCCTAAACAGATATTTCATCTCTTCATTGCTCAGCAGCTGAGATTCTTTGTAAGCTTGCTCTAATTGCTGGGCCTCTGCTGTTCTTCGTATCACTCGAGTAAAAAGCTGTAGCTCTAACAGCATTAATACTGCTGTAGCAAAAGCATATTTTTCAATCTCATAGGTTGGATAGTTACCACCTTTAAAAACCTGGTACACTTTCTTCATCGCATTGTTAAATTTCATACTAACATCCTCCTTAGGCATTTGCGTACGCCGTTTTGTTTTAGGTATCTCGATACCTTGTTATTATAATACATTATTGCCTCGTTATTGTCAAGGGTATTTAGATACCTTTTGTGTAGTATTGAGGATGTTTAATAATAAAAGAAATAATTATTGAAAAATTGAATTTTTATCCATAAAATTCTTGACAACAGTTCAAAATGATGGTATCATTCTTATTGTTCGCACGTGCCGAAGTGGCGGAATTGGCAGACGCACTTGACTCAAAATCAAGCGCCCTCAAAGCGTGCCGGTTCGAGTCCGGCCTTCGGCACCAACTTAAAAATTAAGACTACCTTGTGGTAGTCTTTTTTTATTGCCTTATTATTTTAAAAAATTCTTTTTTCCAAATAACGCTCCAAAAGTATTCCCCATATAGCCGTGAGGAGCTGAGGCCACCCTAACCCGAAGAGCACTGCCGTGACCAACGTGTCTTGGGTGCCAAACTCCATAAACAAGAGTGTCCCCACACCATAGAGAGTACAGGTCTTGGCTATGGGGGCGAGAACGAAGATAGGCTTGACCCACCAGCGGTTACATAGAGCCACCAACACCGCATTACCCAAGAAGATAATGGGTATCAGCAGTGGCAGAGGCAGATGTCCCTGTAGAAATGCCATCACAGGCAACGCTAGAGCAAGCAGCAGAGCTACAGTCATATTGATATGCCGAGCCGCTATAACCAGCACGCAGTTAAGCAGAGTACCGATAACCAAAGTCATCAACAGCGTGGGTAATGGTATGAAAATTCGTAATTGTTGGGCGACCAGTCCCAAAGCTAGGAGTAGACCGCCCCTTACCAACATTCTTTGTTTCATATTATGTCCTTATTGCTTGGGGCATTCGTGCGCAACAAAATCCTGATAACGCTCTAATATAGTTTGGGCCACTTTACCAGGCTTGCGGTCCGCGATGAACTGTCTGTCCACTTTGGTAACCGGCATAATCTCACAACGAGTACCTACTAGGAAAACTTCATCTGCCGCCAGCAAAAATTCCGGTTTGATGTGTTTTTCCACCAGTTGGATATCTACTTCCGGAGCCAAACGTTCTTTGACCAGACGACGCATAATGCGGCCGTGAACAAGTTTGTCAGCAGGTGGTGTCCAAAGAATATCATCTTTGTAGATAAAAATATTAGCTTCTGTGCTCTCAGTGACTTTCTCTTTGTCTCGCACGAAAAGAGTATCGAAGGCTCTTGCTTCTCTGGCCTTTTGCTTAGCCAATACTTCTGGCAAAAGGTTCAAGGTATTGATGTCGCAGCACTGCCAACGTACATCAGGCTCTGTGATAATATTAACTCCGCTTGCTTGGAGAGCCGGCAGTTCACTACGGTCATGTTCAATAGCATACATGGTCAGCTCCGGTACTACCATATCTGGGAAAGCCAAGCCGTAGCCACCGACACCGCGGGTAAGTTGAGTATAAATTTCTCCATTTACCATACCCGTCTCCTTAATTAATGCTTCGTGAAACTCTACCAACTCATCCACCGTATAGATTCCAGGCAGTTTCAGCTTAATAGCCGAGTTAAAAAACTCTTCCAGATAGGGCAATAAGGCAAAGGCTTTGCCGTTATACACAGGCACTAAACAATAAATACCATCTCCGAATTGCTGTCCTCTATCTCCTCTGTTTAGTTGGGCTTCCGCCGCTGGTAATATTTCTCCGTTAAGCAAGACTAAATTATTCACTCTGATTCCTCCAGTAATAAAAATATTGCCCCAAAACAGGGCTAATAAGCTATAATATATTATTGTATCATAAGTATTATAACTGATATTTGCTTTTTTGTTAACTAATTAAACGGAGTTGTGACTGTGAACAAGCGTAATCTTATTTTTGATAATCTCCGCGGCATATCCATGCTAGGAGTCATAGGTATCCATATTGGCTCCATGGGCATGGAATATGCTAACTGTAGCCCTTTTTGGTTTCTTATTTTCAGCGTGCTGAGCCGCTACAGTGTGCCTTGCTTCTTCTTTATCTCAGGTTTTGGGCTATTTTTGACTCATCCCTTAGAACAGAGTCTGAACTATGGGAGATTTGTTGCTAAGCGTTTGCGTAGCATCGGTATTCCCTATCTTATCTGGACTTTTTTCTATATGTATATCAATAATAGAACTTACTATGATGCCAATGTCTGGAGCTGGGATAACATTTCTTTTTGCGTCATGTTTGGCAACGGTTCCTACCATATTTATTTTCTGGTTATTCTACTCTGGTTCTACCTGCTTTTCCCTCTGTGGAGACGCTTAATGACCTGTTTGGAGAAGTTTGATTTGAAGCTGACTCTGCCCCTTCTGGCTTTGGCTCAGCTCTATTTCTATGATGCTAGTGCGCATTACTGGTCCTATCCGGCCTGGATACAAGATAATGAGTTTATCTTTAATCTCTTCCAGTTCCGCTTGAATTACTTGCCTTTGTACTACTTATTTATTTTCATGTTAGGTGGTGTTATCGCTCGCCATTACGCTGGGTTTGAGCATTTGCTTAAGCGCCATTTCCTGCTCCTGCTTACCTGCTTTCTCCTTAGCGCCGGTATTAACACCTACCTATTCTATGACATGTACGCTAATCTTAAGGTTAACCCTGAAGTCATAGCTAATACTCTACAACAGCTCAGTCTACCAGGTTTCTTCTATACCGTTACTACACTGCTTTTTTGCTGTGGTGTGCTCTATCGGTTCAAGGACAAACGCCTTGGTTGGCTAGAGAAATTCTCTGACCATTCCTTTGTCATCTACCTTATTCATCCTCTCTTCATGGACCAACTCTATTTTGGCCTAATGTTAATAGGAATATCTTTTACTCAAATACCTATCTATATCTTTTATCTCGTCGTACTCGCCTGCTCCTACGGCTGTGCTGCAATCTGGAGCACCACTAAAAAATCTTTAATTAACAAGTAAGTATAACAAAAGTAAAAATGCTGCCAATGAAAAATATCATTGACAGCATTTTTGTATTTCTATTTCTTCAACACTTCGCAGCACCTAGCGCACAAGGTTGGATGCTCAGCATCTTGTCCTACAGTATCGCTATAGATCCAGCAACGCTCGCATTTGTGGCCTTGAGCAGGCTCTACCACAATCTGCAAATCTTCTCTGCCGGTCGCAGCAGCACCTTCAGTCATACCCTCTACCACAGTAGCTTGGGAAACGATAAGGAGATTAGCCAAATCTTTTTCAACATTCTTCAGGATACGTAGAGCCTCGCCTGTAGCATGCAGCTCTACCTTAGCATCCAAGGAATGGCCAATAGTCTTAGCTTGACGAGCCGCTTCCAAGACTTTGGTGATTTCACTGCGAATAGCAATGAATTCATCCCATTTGGTCTCCAGCTCCTTGTCGATATATTCTGTGTGAACTGTAGGCCAAGGTAGCATTTGCACGCTCAAAGGTGCATCTGCCTTCTTGGGAATGAACTGCCATACTTCTTCCATCGTGAAACTCAATACAGGGGAAAGCATAACAACAAGGTCTAGCATAATCTCATACATAGCCGTCTGCGCACTGCGACGAGCTTGGCTATCTGCTTGAGAAGCATATAGTCTATCTTTGATAATATCTAGATAGAAAGCACTCATCTCTACGGTGCAGAAGTTATGAATAGCATGATAGAGCACATGGAAATCATAAGTCTCATAGGCTTCTTGCACTTCCTGCTTAAGCAGTTGCGTATGCATTAAAGCCCATTTATCTAGCTCCTCCATATCAGCAAAAGCTACCTTGTCTTGCTCATAATCAAAGTCATCAGTATTACCTAAAATGTAACGAATAGTATTGCGAATCTTGCGATATACTTCAGACAATTGTTTTAGAATTTCTTTGGAAATTCTAATATCTGCCTTATAGTCAGAAGACGCAGCCCACAGACGGACGATATCAGCACCATATTGTTTGATAACGTCTTGGGGTGCCACGGTGTTACCGACTGATTTACTCATTTTGCGACCTTCACCGTCTACTACATAGCCGTGGGTCAGCACTGCTTTGTAAGGCGCTTTGCCCGTAACGGCAACAGAAGTCAAGAGAGAAGATTGGAACCAGCCACGATGTTGGTCGCTGCCTTCTAGATACATATCCGCAGGCCAAGCCAATTCAGGACGCTTACGCAAAACAGACATATGGGTAGAGCCACTATCGAACCACACATCCATGATATCGGTTTCTTTAGTGAAATGAGTGCCGCCACATTTGGGGCATTTAGTACCTGCCGGCAAAAGTTCTTCGGCGCTGTGAGCCCACCAAGCATCACTGCCTTCTTTTTCGAAAATATTAGCTACAGACTCAATAGTAGCTTCGTTAACTAAGCTATCACCGCAGTCTTGGCAATAGAAAATAGGAATGGGTACACCCCATACTCTCTGACGGCTGATACACCAATCATGACGGTCAGCAACCATATTATGAATACGTTGCTCACCCCAGCTAGGAATCCACTGCACGTCGTTGGCAATAGCCTTCAGAGCAGCATCGCGGAAGCCGTCGACAGAAGCAAACCATTGCTTAGTAGCACGATAGATTACGGGGTTCTTGCAGCGCCAGCAATGCGCATATTGATGGCGAATGTTCTTCTTGCCAAGGAGCATACCTAGAGAAAGTAAATATTTCAACACGGGCACATTGGCATCAAAAACAAACATACCCTTGAATTGCTCTCCTGCGTCAGCGGTCAAATTACCCTGCTCATCTACCGGGCAAAGCACTGGCAGATGATATTTCATGCCAGTCAAAAAGTCCACATCACCATGACCAGGAGCAGTATGCACACAACCAGTACCTGCTTCTAAGTCTACATAGTCCGCCAATACGACTAGGGACTTGCGATGATTGAATTCAGGGAAGGGATGCTCACATTCAGCATATTCCATGGCACGGCCTTTGGTGGTACCTAGCACTTGGCCAAAAGTCACGCCACATTCTTCTGCCACATGAGCAAGCATGGCTTCAGCCATCAAGAGTACTTCA
>JAQUUF010000030.1 GCA_028693975.1 Acidaminococcaceae bacterium | reverse complement strand
GGTTTTACACTTACTATATCCTGATGCCGAGCTTATTACTTTTATTAACAAGAAGGTTGATGTCGGATTTATGGCAATTATTCTATCAATAATAGCATTTACCCTTAAGTTGGGCGATGAAAGAACTGTTCTGTTGCATTTACCTTGGGGAACTATCTTAATGTTATGTAGTATGGGCATGTTGATTGGCTTAGCGGTCAAAAGTGGTGCGGTGCCTATTTTGGCACATTGGCTTAGCGGTAATATTCCGACAAGTATCTTGCCTGTTGTCGTGGCTGCATTGGCTGGGTTTATCAGCTTTTTTAGTAGTACTTCAGGAGTGGTGGCACCTACATTATTCCCTATGGTAGCTCACTTATCTTCAGAATCTGGTATTCCACCAATGCTCTTGTTCACTGTTATTATCATGGCTTCTCAATGTACAGGGGCGGTTTCGCCATTCTCTTCCGGTGGTAGTCTAGCTCTTGCTTCTTGCCGCAGTCCGGAAGAAGCGACAGAATTATTTAAGAAATTAATGTTTTTAGCCACACCTGGTGTTTATGTGGCAGTGCTAGTTTTAATTTTCATCTGCTCCTTGGTTTATAATTATATAATTTAATACTAATACAAAAGCCTGTAACAAAATGCGAGAAAATCGCAGCCTTGTTACAGGTTCTTTTTTTGTGGAGTTTGGAGAAAGCAGTGCAATATTGCCGTAGTTTTTTATTGGTTTATAGTGTGAATTTAACTGTGTTACAAAAATCCAAAAACTTTTGAGCTACAGGTGACAATTCACGGTCTTTGACCGTGACAAGTGTTTTGGCTACGACTAGGCCTGGATTATTCAAGGGCCTGTAATAAAGGGCTGAGTCCATATCTTCGTCATGACCGATAGGTGCGATAGCGACTCCTATACCCTGCTTGGCCCAAGCGATAGCTGCTAGCTTGGTGGTATTTATACTTAGAATGTTAGGCTTCATCTGTTCTTTGCGGCAGAATTCTTGGAATAGTGTAGAACAACCACGGGATAGGCAGAGAGGGAGTTTTGCTAAGTCTGCGAGTGCTAAATTTTCTTTATCGGGTGAAAGAAGGGGCGCCTTTTTGGTGAAAATAGCAGCAAGATTTTCTTGCAGTGTGAAATGAATATCGAACTTTTCCGGTTCGAATAATGGAGCATTGGCGACGCCTATTTCGGTAAAACCATTCAGCAACTGCTGTGTTTGTTGGCGGATTGATACTTCATAAAGTTCAAAATTAACATTAGGGTAACGCTGACTGAATTTACTGAGGAAGTGCTGTATAAAGGAGGCGTAGGCCGAAGGCGAAAGACTTATGCGTAAGGTACCGCGTCCGCCAAAAGAACAATCTTCTATCTCGTGGGCTGCGTTGTCTTCCAGTTCACAAATGAACTTAGCTTTGTTATAGAGTATGCGACCAGCATCCGTAAGTACAATTTTACGGATACCACGCTTGGTTATTAACAGTGGAGTATGATATTTTTCCTCCAAGAGGTTAATTTGGTTGCTAAGTGCTGATTGAGCAATAGGTATTTTGTTGGCGGCCTTACTGAGGCTGCCTGTCTCAACAATTATGGTGAAGTTGCGATAATAGTCAATATTCATTATATCCCTCCAAATATCTTATTCTAATATATTATATAACATAATATACTATTTTACATATATTAATTTACGTTTTACAATGAGTTTAAAGACAAGGGAAAGGTGATGAGAACAATGTTAGATGCAAGTCGAGTCAGAAACCCTGAATTGTTTGCTAAAATTGTTACTCCTGACAAGGCCTCTGAAATTATCCTAGATGGCATGAATGTAGGTGTGAGTGGTTTCACTCCTTCTGGTTATCCCAAAAAAGTAACCACTGCTTTGGCTGAGGCGATTAGTAAAGGTAAACAATGCCGTATCAACCTTTGGACAGGAGCTTCCGTAGGTCCGGAAATTGAAGAAAATTTGGGAGTTGTTAATGGCATTAAAAGCAGAATGCCTTATTATGCCGCTTCTAACAAATCACTTAAAGAAGGGATTAATAGTAGAAGAGTAGATTATATTGACCAGCATCTCAGCCATTTTGCGCAGCAGATTGATTATGGCTTTTATGGTAATGTTGATGTCGCCATCATTGAGGTAGCGGCAATTACGAAGGAAGGTAATCTTGTCTTAGGGTCGGGTGTTGGTAATACGCCTATGCTTGTGAAGCATGCTAAGCATATTATTGTAGAAGTCAATACCACTATTCCCTTAAGCATGGAAGGCATGCATGATATTTATTTATGTGCAAAACCTCCTTATCGTCGTGAAATACCAATCTATCATGTTGGGGATAGAATTGGCAGTCCCTATGTGGAGTGTGGGTTAGATAGAATTGAATATATAGTTGAATCAGACATTTTGGACCATGTGAGGACTTTGACGCCACCTAAACCATGCCAAGTTAAAATAGCAGAAAACCTGATTGATTTGCTAGAGCATGAGCAAAAGATGGGGCGTTTACCGCAAGACAAGCTGTTACCATTGCAGTCTGGAGTCGGTTCTATTGCCAACGCAGTATTGCTGGGATTAGATAAATCAAGATTCGAAAATTTAGAAATGTATTCGGAAATTTTGCAGGATGCAGTCTTTACTTTGATTAAGAACGGCAAAATAGCTAAAGCTTCGGGTTGTGCTTTTACTCCGTCTTCATACGTGTGGAAGACTTACGCAGAAAATCCTGATTTGTACAATAAGAGGATAGTTTTAAGACCATTAGATATCAGTAATCATCCAGAAGTAATTAGGCGTTTGGGGGTCATAGCGTTAAATACTCCTATTGAATTTGATATTTATGGTCAGGCCAATTCGTCACATATTATGGGTAGCTCCATGATGAACGGCATTGGTGGCAGTGGTGATTATATGCGTAACGGTTATTTGACTGTTTTTTCTACGGAGTCAACAGCCAAGGGAGGCTCTATTAGCCGTATTGTACCTATGGTCACTCATTGCGACCATACTGAGCATGATACCCATGTGTTTATTACTGAGCAGGGTATTGCCGATATCCGCGGTTTAGCTCCAACGGATAGAGCCAAGTTAATTATTGAGAAATGTGCTCACCCAGATTATAGACCGATGTTGTTGGAGTATTTGCGTTATGTGGAAACTCATATCAAAGGACATGAGCCGCAAGATTTGCAAAAAGTATTTAATATGGCTATTAGATTTCAAGCAACAGGAACCATGAAACTTATAGATTAAGCCTTAAAGGAGGGCAATATTATGCAATATTCTGAAAAAGTACTTCTAGAAAATGGGTTGGAGCACTATGACGAGACTGTAGGTAAGGCTCTTAGCAAGAATGCCGAAAGGCATACTTTTGCGGCTAAAAGACTATACACACCTTTGGATGTAGAATACTTGGATTATAACGAAAAGGAAGGCTTTCCGGGAGAGTATCCTTTTACACGTGGCGTACAGCCAACAATGTATCGTGGACGGCTTTGGACAATGCGCGCTTATGCTGGTTTCGCCACAGCAGAAGAAACTAATGCCCGCTATAAATATTTGCTAGGAGCTGGTCAGACTGGACTTTCTGTAGCTATGGATTTACCTACTCAAATTGGCTTGGACAGCGATGCTCCTCAAGCACATGGTGAAGTCGGTAAGGTGGGCGTAGCAATTGATTCTTTGGCAGATATGGAACAACTTTTTGAGGGCATTCCTCTAGATAAAGTTAGTACATCTATGACTATTAATGGCCCGGCCGCCGTGCTCTTGGCCATGTATGTTGCTTTGGCAGAAAAACAAGGAGTGAAGCCAGAACAGCTGCGTGGTACTATTCAAAACGATATTCTAAAAGAATATATTGCTCGTGGAACGTATATTTTCCCACCTCGTCCTTCCATGCGCTTGATTACGGATACCTTTGAATATTGTTCTAAGAATATTCCTAAATGGAATACTATCAGTGTTGGAGCATACCATATTCGTGAGGCTGGTGCCTCCCCGGTACAGGAAATAGCCTTTGCTTTTTCCAATGCAATTGCTTACATTGAAGCCGCTATTAAATCAGGACAGAAAGTAGATGACTTTGCTCCAGGTATTTCTTGGATTTTTACAGCGGGACTGGATTTCTTTGGTGAAATAGCCAAATTTAGGGCAGGACGCAGATTATGGGCTAGAATTATGAGAGAGCGTTTTGGGGCTACTGTGCCCAAAGCTCAAATGTTGCGTGTTCATGTGCATACAGCCGGCAGTGTATTAACAGCACAACAGCCATTGAATAATATTGTGCGTATTACTTGGCAGGCTATGAGTGCAGTTTTGGGTGGTATTCAATCAATGGCCTGCTGCGCTTATGATGAAGCGCTGGCTCTGCCTACAGAGGAATCTGCAACTTTGGCTTTGAGAACGCAGCAAATGCTTGCCTACGAAAGTGGAATTACTGATACTATAGACCCCTTGGCCGGTTCTTACTATATTAAGAGTTTGACCAACCAGATTGAGCAAGAAGCCTACGAATATATCAAAAAAATAGATGCAATGGGCGGTGCTGTAGAAGCAATCGAACAAGGTTATATGCAAAGCGAGATGGCCTCTCATGCTTATGGCTACCAGAAAGCTATAGAAAATGGAGATACCACTGTTGTCGGTGTCAATAAATATACTGATGATAAGAAACTAGGCCAACAAGAAGTCATTACTGCGGACTTAAACATTGGCAAGAAGCAAGTTAATAAATTGAACGATATAAAGACTAAGCGGGACCAAAAAGCTGTGCAGGATACTTTGGCTGCCTTGAAGCAGGCCTGTGAAGGTACAGAAAACACTATGCCTTATATTATTGCAGCTGTGAAAGCTTACGCAACATTAGGAGAAATATGTAATGTGATGCGTGGAGTGTTTGGTGAATATAAATCTAGCTCAGCTTTTTAAAGGAGCGTGTTAAAATGACAACCAAAATGTTAGCAGATTTTGCAGCAAATATTATTTGTGATGATTTGTCAGACAAAACAGTGCGAATGGCTAAGCAGTGTATGCTGGATTGGTTGGGAATTGCTCTTAGGGGTTCACAGGAAAAGTCTAGTTCAATTATACGTAATATGCTTGTGGAGCAAGGAGAACATGAACAAGCTACTATTTTTGATGGTAGTAACAGAAAAACATCAGTGGCTAACGCAGCTTTTTGTAATGGTTCAGCGTCCCATTCTTTGGATTTTGATGATTTACATAATCCTTCCATAATACATCCGGCTTGTGTGGTATTGCCTCCGGTTTTTGCGATAGCTGAGACAGAACATAAGTCTGGTAAAGATATGCTTTGTGCTACAGTGGCTGGTTATGAAATCAGTGGCCGTGCAGGGGAGTCGGTTATGCCTGAATCATATTTTTTCTGGCATACCACAGGGACCGCTGGTACTTTTGGTGCGGGAGCTAGCGCTGCAAGAATTCTTGGTTTGGATGCTGACGCTACCTTGCAATGCTTGGGGAGTGCAGGAACGCAAGTATCGGGTTTGTGGGAGTTTTTAAAGGAAGGTGCCATGAGTAAAGTTCTCCATGCAGGCAAGAGTGCTTATGCTGGTGTACAAGCGGCTTATCTGGCTCGGGCTGGATTTACTGGTGCTACTAAGATATTGGAAGGAGAGAAAGGGTTTTGCCGTGCTATGTTAGCCAAACCTCATTGGTCAAAGCTAACAGAAGGTCTGGGAGAAGGATACAAAATTGACAACAATTCATTTAAACCTTATGCTTGCTGCAAACATGCTCATGCTGCACTTTATGCTATGCAGGTTTTGCGGCAGAAATACAATATTTGTGCTCAAGACCTTACCGGCATTGATATCCACGTGAATCATATTACGAACTTTTTGATTAATAACGCCCAACCGCATAATCCCTATGGTTGCAAATTCAGTATACAGTATTGCGTTGCAGGTATGCTCAAATGGGGTGAAATGGGCATAGAACATTTTAGAGCCAATACTATTGATGACCCAGAAGTCAGAGATACTATGAGCAAAATTAAGGTTATTGAAGATCCTGCAATAGAGGCCATTCATGCTACTGACACTTCAAAATTAGCTTCCAAGGTAGTAATTCACCGCAGAGATAGGCAAGATTTGCAACTACAAGTAGACTATCCTAAGGGCGATCCGACTAATCCTATGACTTGGGAGGATACAGTGGACAAATTCAATAGCTTGGCTCTAGGAGTATGGAATGAAGCAACGACTAGCAAACTAATTGCGTTGATTGATAATTTGGAAAAAATACCGGATTTTCAGGTTGCTTTAGCAAAAGTAATAAAATAATTATTTATTAATGGTGAATTTCTAAAGAAATTCACCATTTTTTTGTATAAACAGCCATTTTTTGCTATAATTATATGTACGTTTTGGAGGTAAAATGAATTTAGTTGTAGTAGCAATAATCACAGTTTTGGTTGACCAATTAACTAAATATATTATTTCTGCCGATATCCCTTTGAATACCAGTATTCCGATTATAGAGAATGTTTTTCACATTACCTATATTCTCAATGCTGGCGCGGCATTCGGCATGTTGGAAGATAGTCGCTGGTTTTTTGTTGCGATGGCAGTGTTGGTTCTTGCAGCGTTTGTTTATTATCGCAGACTTATTTTGAGTGAAGATAAGTTTATTCAATATGGTTGCGCTCTGTTTGCCGGAGGGGCATTGGGGAATTTAATTGACCGCATCCACACAGGTTTGGTTATTGATTTCTTCGATTTTCGCATCTGGCCCATTTTTAATGTGGCGGATATTGCTATTTGCGTAGGAGTGGGATGCATAATATGGTCAGTACTGATGGAGACAAAAAAAGCTTAAATAGAATATTGACGGCACCGGTACTGCCAGAACAGGCAGGTACTAGGCTAGATAGCTATCTGGCTCATGTAGTGGGAGATTCTAGAGCCGGAGTGCAAAAACTCTTGGAAGAAGGGCATATCTATCGCGTTGATGGCAAGAAGGTCAAACCAAATTATAAACTTAAGGCACAGGATACTTTTTGGGTAGAGCAAGTAGAACCCATACCGCTAGATGTTCAACCAGAGAATATTCCTTTGGATATTATTTATGAAGATGAGGACGTAATAGTTATTAACAAAGCCAGAGGGATGGTTGTGCATCCTGCCGCCGGTAATTACACAGGAACTTTGGTGAATGCCTTACTCTATCATTGTCATAACCTTTCGGGAATTAATGGCGTAATTAGACCTGGTATTGTGCATCGCTTAGACAAGGATACCAGTGGTATAATGATAGTGGCCAAAAACGATATGGCTCATATAGATTTGGCTGCGCAAATTCAAAGCAAAACGGCTCATAGAGAATATATAGCTGTAGTGCGTGGTAATGTCAAAGATGACAAGGGCACGATTGATACCCTTATAGCTCGTGATACTAAAGATAGAAAGAAAATGACTGTAGTACAAGCTAAAGGTAGAGAAGCTATAACTGATTATGAAGTGCTAGAGCGTTTTGGCAAATATACTATAGTGCGGTGCTTATTGCGTACAGGACGTACGCATCAAATAAGGGTGCACATGGAATACATAGGACACCCTGTAGTTGGCGATACCAAATACTCACCAATGAAAATGCCGTTTGCTATCAAGGGGCAGGCGTTGCATAGTGCTAAGCTTACTTTTGTGCATCCGCGTTCCAAACAGCGTATGAGCTTTGATGCACCCTTGCCAGAGGATATGCAAAAAATAATAACACGATTACGTAACGGACAATTTAATTAATGAGGGAGTGAACAAAATGGCTCAAGTAGTAAAGAAAAAAGTAATTATGGATGAGGCCGCAATTAGACGTTCTATTGTGAGGATTGCTCACGAAATAGTAGAAAAGAATAAAGGCGTACAGGATGTCGTACTCATGGGTATAAGGACACGTGGAGTGCCCTTGGCCAACCGCATTATGGCAGAAATTAAACAAATTGAAAATGTGGATTTATTGGTTGGTTCTTTGGATATTACACTATATCGCGATGATTTATCAACACTTAGTTATAACCCAGTGGTACATGGAACAGAGATTGATTTTGATTTAACCGGCAAAAATGTTGTCTTGGTTGATGATGTACTGTATACAGGTCGTACTATCAGGGCAGCTTTGGATGCCATTATTGATATGGGTCGTCCCAAAACTATTCAATTGGCCGTTTTGGTAGATCGTGGACATAGAGAATTACCGGTTTGTGCTGACTATGTTGGTAAAAATATTCCAACAGCTAAAACAGAGAATATTGAAGTACTTTTAAGTGAAAAAGATACTACAGATGAGGTAATTCTAACTGATTTGCAATAAATATTATTATGAGGTGTATGTAGCGTGAGATTAAAATCTTTTGAGGCCCATGGCTTTAAATCTTTTGCAGATAAAGTAAGTTTGACCTTCGAGAATGGTATTACCGCTATCGTAGGTCCTAATGGCAGTGGAAAAAGTAATATTTCTGATGCTATTCGCTGGGTCATGGGAGAACAGAGTGTCAAGTATTTACGTGGTAGCAAAATGGAAGACATTATTTTTAATGGCTCCGGTGCTAGACGTGCTCTTGGCATGGCTGAAGTTAATCTGGTATTTGATAACAGTGACCATGCGCTGCATTTAGATTTTGATGAAGTTAGTATTCGCCGCCGCGTGTTTCGTAGCGGGGATAGCGAATATTATATCAATAATAAACCTTGCCGGTTAAAGGATATATTAACGTTGTTGGCAGATACGGGCTTGGGACGTGGCTCCATGTCTATTATTGGTCAGAATAGGATTGATGAGATCCTTAATAGTAGGCCAGAAGACAGAAGAGCTCTCTTTGAAGAAGCAGCAGGTATAGCCAAATACCGTATGCGTAAGAAAGAAGCCCTGCGTAAGCTAGATGATACTGGTAATAATCTGATACGTATTAATGATATCAAAAGTGAGATAGAAGGACGCATTGAGCCATTACGCCTGGCGTCTGAAACTACCGAAAAATATTTGACTATGGCTGATAGCTTGCGCAAGGTGCAAGTGACTCAGTTTGTTCATCGTATAGAAAATATTAGTGTGGCGAAGGATAAACTAGCGCATAAGCAAGAGGAGTTGTCTGTGCAGTACAATGCGTTAAGTACTGTAGTTAGCCAAAAAGAAGCTGTTGGGTTAGAACTTAAGTTGCAGTTGGACAAGCTTAATGAAGAATATAATGCTTTGCAAAATCTGTTGGCAGAAAAAGAAAATAATATTGAAAAATTACATGGTCAAGAAGCCGTTTTGGGTGAGAGAATAAGCCAAAGTGAGAAAAACATTGAGCGCCTGGCCCTGCAAAAGAACAAATTAGAGAATCAATTGGCTCAGACGGAGGCTGTACTCCAAGAGGTTGGCAATAGATATGATGCATTAGACCGGGATAGACAGTCTGCTCAACAAGCGGTAGATACTTGTAGCACGGAGAAAGCAGCTATTGAAGAGCATATTGCAGTTATTGAAACGGAGTTAAGTACTTTTAAGTCCAGCGTTTTTGAAAGTATGCAAAAAATTATTGACCTACGCAATGATATTCGTGGTTTAGATACTCTGCAAGATCAACGGATGCGTCGTCGCGAACAATTAAAACATGATATTGAACAAGCACAAGATGCATACGAAGCTATTGCAGCTAAATATACTGATTTGGGCAATGAAGCTGCCGCCGTAGAGCGTAATACAGTTTTGGCAACTGAGCAAAATAAGAGGGTGGAAGAGCAAAAGATTGTTGCTAAGGCGACCTTATCAGAGCGCTATAATCGGCGTAATGTACTTAACCGTGAGATGGAGAAACTTGCTGCGCGTCTCAATGTTCTGGATAATATGGAAAAAGAACATGAAGGCTATGGACGAGGAGTTAAAACTCTTTTAAATACACACGAAAAATGGAGCCAGAAATTAGTCGGTGTTGTAGCAGACCTCTTTAAGGTGCCGGATAAATATGTTACTGCTGTAGAAGTTGCTCTTGGAGCTGCTATGCAGAACCTAATTACGGTAGATGCCCAGACTGCGAAAAACGCTATTAACTATCTAAAGGATAATAAATGTGGCCGTGCTACTTTCTTACCTTTGGATAACATTCGTATTAGAGATTTTACAGATAAAGATAAAAAA
>JAQUUF010000029.1 GCA_028693975.1 Acidaminococcaceae bacterium | reverse complement strand
AGCTTCCCCGTAATAATATTCAAAAACGTTGATTTGCCCTCTCCGTTAGCACCTATTAAGCCAACATGCTCTCCCTTAAGCAACTTAAAGGAAACATCCTCCAAAATATCACGACCGCCCAAAGAATGGCTCACATTACTTACTGTTAAATAGCTCATCTTGCATCCTCACTGTCATTATTTAATGTTCATCATTCTACCGTATTTTGTTTCCCCTGTCAAAACACTTATGATATAATATTAAAATATAAGAGGAGGCTAACAATATGATATTTTTAAATATTAAGCAAATAGGCCAAGTTATACCTTTTGTCAGTCCTAAACTAAGACGAGCACTGACTCATCTTACCAAAACAGATTTTCTGCATACAGCTAATGGTGAATACGCCTTGGACGGCCGAGAAATTTTTTTCCGTGTTAATTCATATGCCACGGAGCCGCTAGCAGATAGGCGCGCTGAAAAACATTTTGAATACATTGACGTTCAATATATAGCAGCCGGTACCGAGATGATAGGCTTTGCTCCCTTCACTCCGGAATTAGAGTTGTTAGAGGAACATTTCAAAGATGATGTAGCCTTTTATCATGTCGCAGAAACAGAAAACTTGGTTGTCTTACACCCCGGCGATATAGCCATTTTCTTCCCTTGGGAAGTCCATCGTCCTAATTGCCAAGTAGGAATTACCCCCTGCGAAGTCAAAAAAGTTGTAGGTAAAATACGTCTTTAATAAAATAAATAGAAGTTATAGTAATAAATTGTTGACAACATTACAGTTTTTCCGTATAATACTTGTTGTGACACTTTACAAAACCATTCCTCGATAGCTCAATGGTAGAGCACTCGGCTGTTAACCGAGTTGTTGTAGGTTCGAGTCCTACTCGGGGAGCCAATGGCCGGATGGTCAAGCGGTTAAGACACCGCCCTTTCACGGCGGTATCGGGGGTTCGATTCCCCCTCCGGTCACCATTTTTATCACGGGCGGTTAGCTCAGCTGGGAGAGCGCCTGCCTTACAAGCAGGATGTCAGCGGTTCGATCCCGTTACCGCCCACCAATTATTTTCGTGATATGTTATTTTCCCATATGTATTTGTCGGGGCGTGGCTCAGTTTGGTAGAGCACCTGCCTTGGGAGCAGGGGGTCGCAGGTTCAAATCCTGCCGCTCCGACCACTTTCATTATCTATTATGCGGGTGTAGCTCAATGGTAGAGCCCTAGCCTTCCAAGCTAGTTGCGTGGGTTCGATTCCCATCACCCGCTCCATTTACTATATTGGCCCCGTAGCTCAGCTGGATAGAGCAACGGCCTTCTAAGCCGTGTGTCGGACGTTCGAGTCGTCTCGGGGTCACCACACCTTTTTGGGGAATGAAGTTCTCCCCCAGCTTCGCTGAAACTGCTTAACATGCTGATGACTTCTGGCAACAGAAGCTATCAGTTTTTTTATTGCCCAAAATACGAATACGGAGGTAATGCTAGTGTATTTTGATATGTTTATGGTAGCCTGTGGTGGCGCCTTAGGTGCCTTGCTGCGGTACATTATTACCATGTTAGTCTATGGTGATAAAATGCCTTCTTTCCCTTATGGTACCTTAATAGTAAATTTATTAGGCTGTCTCTGTATTGGCTTGGTTACCGGATATTTCGTTGAAAATCCTTCCTTGCCTATGTATCTTAAACTTTTTATAGTTACTGGCTTGCTCGGTGGATTAACCACTTTTTCAACTTTCTCTGTGGAAACCTTTAATTTATTCTACCAAAATCCCTGGTATGCTTGCCTTAACATCGGCATCAGCATTATTGCTGGTCTTGCCCTCATTGCCCTCGGTATCCAAACGGCTAAAACTATTTTAGCCTAGATAGCCAAAAAGCGTAAAGCACGGTGAAATCTTCTTCACCACTGCTCTACGCTTTTTTATTTTGTATAAAAACCTACTTCAAGATGCTCTGTAAGAACGATTGTAATCTCTCATTATGAGGATTATCAAAAATTTGTTGTGGTGTACCATGCTCTTGCACAACACCGTCTGCCATAAAGATAACCTTAGTCGCAACTTCCTTGGCAAAACCCATTTCATGGGTAACGACAATCATCGTCATATTGTCTTCCGCCAAATCTCGCATAGTTTTTAACACTTCCCCAGTTAACTCCGGGTCTAGAGAAGAAGTCGGCTCATCAAAAAGCATAATATCCGGGTTCATTGCTAATGCTCTGGCAATAGCTACACGCTGCTGTTGTCCTCCGGAGAGCTGATTAGGATAAGCATTGGCTTTATCTGCTAAACCAACTTTGGACAAAAGCTCCAACGCTATCGGCTTAATAGTACTCTCTGGTATATGTTTAACTACTTTAGGCGCAGCCATAAGGTTCTGTAATACAGTCATATGCGGAAAAAGATTAAACTGTTGGAAACACATACCCATCTTGGCACATATTTCCTTGGCTTGCTTATCCTCTGCATAAACTCCATCTCGAACCAAATAATTACCCTCTACAGCTATTGAACCACTATCAACAGTCTCTAGCCGATTAAGGCAACGCAGAAACGTACTTTTGCCACCGCCAGAAGGACCAATAACAGCCACTACTTCACCCTTGTTTAATTCCAAATCAATGCTCTTGAGGACAACTAAGTCGCCAAAGCTTTTTTTTAATTTTTCTATTTTTATCATTGGTGCACTCATTATGCCTGCTCCCTTTTTACTCTTCATATTTGGCATAACGGCACTCCAAATAGCTGAAAACTCTCGTTACTACAAATGTCATAGCCAAATAGAACACTGCCGCTATAAAAAATGGCGTCATATCGAACTCTCGTTGTACAATAGTCCTTGCCGCTCTGAGTAAATCATTCATAGCCAAAACATACACCAAAGAGGTGTCCTTGACCAAGGTGATAGTTTCGTTCCCCACCGGCGGTAGAACACGCTTAATCATTTGCGGTACGATTATATGACGCATCGTCTCAGCATAAGTAAAGCCCAAAGACTTGGCCGCCTCATATTGACCCTTCGGAATGGACTGAATACCGGCTCTAAAAATTTCGGCAAAATAAGCGGCATAGTTCAGCACAAAGGCCAAAAGTGCCGCGGATACATCAGATAATCTGACGCCAAAAGTCGGTAAAGCAAAATACACAAACAATAACTGTAACATCAATGGGGTACCGCGCATAACCCAATTATAAAGTTCTACTGCTTTGCTTAGCGGCTTAATAGTAGAAATACGCCCCATCGCCAAGAATAACCCCAAAGGTATCGCCAAAACCAAAGTTATGGCAAAAATCTCTACCGTAACCTGGCAACCCTCTAACAAAGGTCCCACCATTCTCATTATTTCGCTCATCTCAAACAACAACTCCATATATTTAGTAAAAGATATGTAATATTATAGCATTTAATACCACAGTAAGCCACTAATTTATCTCCTGCTTGTAATTAAAGCAACAAAAAAGCAAGGACAAGTCCTAAGAACTCGTCCCTGCCACCTTATTTCTAATTCTTACATTATTATGTCGGCATTAAACCATTTCTTACAAATCTTACCGCTAGTACCATCTTTCTTCATTTCATCCAAAGTCTTTTGCACTTTGTCCTTCAAAGCAGTGTCTTCCTTGCGGAAAGCAATACCGAAGTAACCAACAGGGCCAACCGGTTTGGCATCTAAGCAGACAAACTTGCCGGGTTTCTTGCTCATATAATAACGGCCAACAATTTCATCAGTGATAATAGCATCAACACGTCCAGCTTCCATATCCATCATAGCAGCAATACAATCCGGATATTTCTTAACTTCTTTCAATGTCTTAGCAAATTCCGGGTCTTTTTCCAAATTAATCTCAGCGGTGGAGGCACTTTGCATACCGACTACTTTGCCTTTCAAATCAGCTTGACCTTTGATGGCCGAACCAACAGGAACAAACAATAATTGCTTACATTCCATATATGGGTTGCTGAACAACATATTTTTCTTGCGGTCTTCGGTGATATTCAAACCATTCCAAATGCAATCAATACGTCCACTTTTGAGCTCAGCTTCTTTACTAGACCAGTCAATCGGCTTAAATTCTACTGGAATACCTAAACGCTTGCTAGCTTCTTTAGCCATATCAATGTCAAACCCGACAATCTCGTTCTTCTCATTTTTAAAGCCCATGGGTGGGAAATTGTCATCCAATCCTACCACAATTTTCTTAGGTGCTTCTTTGCTAGCCGGTGCTGCCGCCTTTTTCTCGCCGCCACCACAGCCTGCTATCAACCCTGCTACTAAAGCTAAGGACATCAATAGCATCATCATTTTTCTCATCACTAAACCCCTCCTTAATTATCGTTACCCGTTCATTATATGTTAGACAGTTAGAAAAGTAAACAACTATTTGCTTTATTTAGCCGTCTCAACCTTATACTTTACACCATCAGTAGTAATTATAATGTCACCTTGCTCATAAGTGCCATAAAACTTAATATTATGGTCTTTTATTCGCTTGAGCGTCTTTTTATTGGGATACTTGTTCTTATCTACTCCGGCAATATTGCCATAACTAGCCACCGCTACTTCAGGATTAACTGCATCTAACCACTCCCAACTAGTTGAAGTATTGCTAGTGTGATGAGCAACCTTAAGCACTTGAGCTTGTAATTTATCCTTGGGATACTTGGCTATAATAGCATATTCGGATTCTTTGTAACTATCCGCTGTAAACATTTCCCGATACTTACCATAGACTAACCGCATAACCAAACTATTAACATTGGGGTCTTGCGAAACAATGCGCTGTGGTTTATCCAGCGGCCATAGTATCTCCAAAGTTGCATATGGAGCTATTTGCAAGACAGAAGGACCTTGCAACAAATTAGTTGCAATATGTTTAGTTGCCAGCAAGTTCAGCATCTTAACATAAAGCTTAGAGTTGTACTTGATTTCTGGGTCGTAAAAGTTCTTGACCGAAATACTATTTAAAACAGCTACCATACCGCCTATATGATCCTTATGCGGATGCGTCATAATTAAAGTATCAATTTGCCCCACGTTCAAGGCCCGCAGACGTTTAACTAAGGTGTTGCCGTCTTCCGGCAAGCCTGCATCAATAACAATATTCTTGCCTGCTACTTGAATTAAATGAGCATCTGCCTTACCCACATTGAAGGTTGTAATCTTCATCTGCGGCAATTGGCCCGCAGGAGTAGCCGCTGCAACTTGTCCTGCAGCTTGAGATGTTAAAGCCGTGTCAGCAGTAGCCGTCGGCGCTCCCTTACAGCCTAACACCAAACTAATAACCGCTAGGACAATAGTTAGAACCCAGCGTAGCTTTTTCATAGGCATTCTTCTTTCTATTTGGTTATCTTCACCTTTAGATTATCATTGTCTTGTGCCGCTGCTTCAAACACCTCCAAAAGACGCTCCCCATACTCTCCCAAATTCTCTTCATCCGTCACTTGGGTAGAAATAATAATTTGCGTTTTCTCGTCAATCTCTGCCAGAGCATCATACAAGGCATCTAAATTCTTGCCATAATAACCTGGGAACCCAAATAAATCCTGTAAATACTCTTGTAACTCTTCTGGGTTTTCATATCGTTCTGCTTCAACTACAATCTTTCTCATGGCTCTCTCCCCTAATAAAGTTGTTCGAATGTATTATAATGGTCTTTGCAGTAAAAAATCAAGCCATCATTAGAAAAAACTATCCGCTCAGGTCCTCTATTGCCTTTTTTATAGTTAATATCGCACTCTGTATAGTGCCTTCCGCCTTTGGTAGGTAATTTTTTCTCAAAATTGCCAAACTTGTCGCCGCCAATACTTTTGCCCGGCGCCACCTTATCCAAAGTTCCTTTTTGCTTCCAACCTAACCGTTGCGCCTCTTTTTTGGTAATAAAGTTCGCTGGCAATTTTTTGTAAGTGTGAATATAAAGAGCTACATCATGCTTGCTTGTGTATTGACCATCTGCAGCAATTTGAGCCGTCTTTGATGATGCTGTTGTCGTAGTATTTTGTTTGCTACTGCCACAGCCGAACACTAGACCTAGACAAAAGATTAAACCTAAAATCAACCCTGTCAGACGCATAAGCTTTTTGGACATAGCGTTTACTTATCCTCCTTATAAATCAGACAGTATAACAAGCCAACAAAAAGTGCTCCCCCTACAATATTGCCCAAAGTTACAGGCAGCAGATTATGGGCAAAAAAGCCACTCCAGTCAATCTGCAAGGCTGTTCCGTGGTAACGCGGGTCTAACCCGGTAAAGATACCCAAAGGCACAAAGAACATATTAGCAACGCAATGTTCCATGCCTAGAGCCACAAAACCCATCGTCGGAAACCAAAGAGCAAGAATCTTGCCACCAATATCTTCTGCTGACATGGCAGCATAGACAGCGAGACATACTAGCCAGTTACAACCCACGGCACGCCAAAAAGCCGCGCTGAAGCTAAAACTACATTTAGCATTAGCTAAAGCTACCACACTCTGAGCCCAGGGCATAGTTGCCACACCGTTAGTTTTGACAGCTTCAAAAATAATACCTGTGGCATAAGCCATAAAATAAGCTACAAAAAGAGCTCCGACAAAATTACCCACCCAAGAAGTAACTAAACTTTTGACTACTTGACCCAAAGAAATCTTGCTTCTATACCATGCCGCTGTCAATGTCAAACAATTGCCGGTAAAAAGGTCGGCCCCACATACTACTACCAACATCAAGCCTAGCGGAAATACTGCTGCAAATATTAATTTGCCCATCGAGCCCCAAATATTGGCAGGCAGAGCATTAGCACAACGAATAGCCAAAAATCCACCCAAAGCTATATAGGCTCCTGCCAAAAATGTAAGACCCGCTGTAGCTGTGGCACTTTGTTTCGGCTTGCCAGCACCGGCTCCCGCCGCACTAGCAATGAGTTCTTTTGGAGGTTTAAATCCCATTGCAATCTCTCCCTTATGACAATCTTACTTCTTTAATTTTACTCTATCGGCTACTGTATAATCAATATCATTATTTGTCTGCACATAAAGCTTAGCCTCTGCATCAGCCAAATTCTCCTGCCAAGTGGCTATTTTATCTTTATTAAGGGCATTGACGGCATAGCCCACGCCATCATTTCTAAAGTTATATTCTACAGAGCCAGCCTGCCATTTGCGACGAGCCAAAGCTTGCAAAGTATCGCAGACCGCCTTATCCACTCTTTTGAGAGCGCTGGTAATAATACTGTTTTGCTTCGCTGGCTCTTTTTGAGCCAAAGCTTGGTCATAATCGCAGCCAATGACAAACTTACGTTTCTCTGCAGCAACAGCTATAATGCCTTCTGAGGCACGATCTGCCGCATGGAAAATTACATCTACCCCTTTATTGTAAAATTTCTCTGCTCTTTTGCCAGCCTTCTTGCTATCAGTAAAATTCCCAATATAATAGGCATAAATCTCTGCCTCTGGCTTAACTGCCAATATGCCAGTAATATACCCCTTTAACAAGGCTTTTTGCGAGGGAAATTTTTCGTTGCCACCGATAAATCCTATTTTATTGCCCGTACTCTCACTGGCAGCAATTACACCCGCCAAATAGCCTGCTTCCTTATCATTAAATGCCACGTTATGCCAATTGGCTTGGTTTAGCGAAGACGCAGTATCAACAACAGTATATTTAGTAGCAACATTCTTTTTGGCTTCTTCTTGCAAAAGCGCGGCATAGTCGTCACCAATTCCTACTACAAAATCCCACTTTTGGCTCAAAATACCCTTCCTGGCTTCTTCCTTCGCTTCAGGCGTAATAGCCACTAGGGTTGTGATGTCTAGGTTAAGAGGATAGTCTGTCTGTGCTTGTTGTACGCCTTTTTGGGCTAAGCTATTAAAACCATTTTCTTGCGGTTGTCCATTAAAACACACCAACCCCTTTAGCGGAGCTGCCTCTACGACTGCCCCCATTATACACAGTACACCCACCACCGCAACTCTATGGAACCAACTAATCTTCATACCCTTACCTTCAATCCTTTTATTTTTTGCTGAGAATTTTTGAACAAACGAGCCAAGCTAGACACCAACAATATTCCTAAGGAAATAAAGGCTGCATCCAAAGCCGCTTGAACTAACTTATCCATTCCCACATTATATGCATGCATCATCAAAAGTTTCATGCCTTGATACATGGGTAAGCCAGGTACCAAAGGAATAATTGCCGGAATAGAAAAAAGGGTAACCGGTTCTTTGAACATACGAGCAAACACTTCGCACAATAGCGCCAGTGCCACTGTGGCCGCAAAATTGCTTACTTGGGAATTATAGCCCCAGATATCCCTCATATAGATAAAAACCGCCCAGCCTAATGCCCCGGCCACACCGCCGGGCAATAAATCTTTCTTAGGCGTATTAAACAAAACGCCAAAAGCCATCGTTGCCAAAAACGCGAAAAGAACAGATAACAACATTTCTCCTCCTACATATACCAAACGCTTAAAATAGCTGCCATACCTACAGCCAAACCGCCCACCAATAAGACCGCCTCGCTTACTCTAGCATTGCCACTCATAAGATCTCCCGCCATATAATCTCTCAAGCCATTAGTTAATGCCACGCCAGGCAAAAAAGGCATAATCGCACCAACAATAACATTTTCCAGATTACACTCGTGATTAATTTGGACAGCTGCTACAGCAACCAAAGACAGAATAATACCTGCCAAAGTAGTCTCCCAAAAACTGCTAGGACGGAATACTGCTAATTTTCGCAAAACCAGCATCGCCATAAAACCTGCTGCCAAAGCTGCACAAAAATCGTAAGTATTTCCCCCAAGCATAACGGCAAAAGCAGCAGCCCCCACCCCTGAGGCCAGAGCCACAAGCCAAGGAGGCCGAGTCGGTCGCTCTAGCTTTTCTTTGAGCAGCCTCATGGTGGATTCATAGCTATACGGCCATTGATACCAGTTAAAAGACAAATTATTAATTTCACTAATCAGTCCTAAATCTGTACCGCGCCTCGTAGCTCGATACATCAAGGTACAGCCATTAGCAAACTCATCGCTGACGATAATAACAGAAGGAGTGCAAAATACGGTCACAGAATTCATTCCACGGACAGCACACATCCTAGTAATAGTATCCTCTACCCTATAGGTCTCAGCCCCACTGCACAAGAGAATCTTGCCCGCCAAGACCGCTATATCCAAAACCTGTTCGCTTGTCATTTGCATCACATTGGCACAAGTAGTCTTCATATTGTTTCCTCTGCATTCAAAATATCATTCCGGAAATAAACGCTGTAGCGCAACCCTGAATTCACTGGCCCCACCCATAGAAGGATGACGCACTGCCTGACATTCAATGCCATACCGCTTCAGGGTCAGCTGCGATTTCTGTCCAATTGAAATAATCTGTAATCCCGGTATTAATTGTAGCAAAAATTTGGTATAAAGAACACCCTCATCTAATTCTTCGGTAGTAGGTGTTCTGTTGGTCAACAAGCCAGATTTTTTATAAGGGTGAAAAGGAAATATGTTCCACAATATGGCCTGACGCGGCGACAATTGATGCCTAGCCAATTCTCCCCACATGACCGTGGCCGTCGGCTCGTTAAATCCTTCTTCACGCACCTTCGCGCTAAGTCCCTGCGCCAAAGGATTACTAGTTCTTTGGTACTCCCACTGTCCCAAGACCACCTCTGGTTTAATCTGCGGATGCTTACCCAAAAGAATTCTCTCGCTAGTCATAGCCATGCCACTAAAATGCCCACCTTGGTATCCCAAGGCTTCCGCCAAAAATAAATACTTAGCCTTTAAGCGTAGCACAAGGTAGCGTTCAAGATTGGCCGCCCTAATGTGGGGAGCTAGGTCTGAAATATCATAACCAGAGTCATAGTCCGCCCAGGGATTAAAGACTAGGTCGCTGTGATATTGTATTAGCATTTGCATGAATTTCTGTAGTTTATTTTGCATCTTGTCACCTCACTCCAAACATTCCATGACAGTTTCCCATTGCTCCATCAGCTTATCAATCTCCATTTTAATAGCCGAATATTCGTCTGCCATACGTTGACTAGTTGCTAAATCTTGCTGATTACTAGGGTCAGCCAATTTTTGCTCCATAACCTTCTGCAAAGCCTCCTGCTCCCTAATACGCAGCTCCACTACCGGCAGAATTCTGGCTGCCTCTTGTGGGGTATAGCGTTTTTTATCCACTTTTGCCTGTTGTTTGGTAACACTTGGTGCAGGTTCTTGTCGCTGTTGCTTAGGCGCTGTTCCTGTAGTAAGAGCAGGTTTTGCCGCCGCTATCTTGCTCCTCTCAGCCAGATAAAAATCATAATTACCCTTATAATCATGTATATTTCCGTCTTTTATTTCCCAAATTCGCGAAGCAATTTCATTGACCAGATATCTATCATGGCTAACCAATAACACTGTGCCATTAAAAATGGCCAGAGCCGCTTCAACGGCCTCTTTGGCGAGGATATCCAAATGATTAGTAGGTTCGTC
>JAQUUF010000028.1 GCA_028693975.1 Acidaminococcaceae bacterium | reverse complement strand
TGACGCAGGGGCGTCAAATCCACGCTTTGCCACTTCATCTGGGGCAAAGCCGCACTTAACTGCTGCCAATCAGTATAAGAGAAGTAGTTACCATCAATGCCTACAATGCCACAAGCACCAACCTTGTCCGCCTCACTCCAGAGGCCTTGGGTATGCTCACGCACCTGACACTCAGGTGCTTCCTGCTTCACTTGCAGAGTATAACGGGAATCTGTAATAATAATTTGTTTGGTATTATCAATATACAACAAGCTATCTCCGCCGGTAAAGCCAGTGAAGTATCTAATAGAAGCAGCTCCCTTGATAAAAATACCAGTTAACTTTTTTTGATGTAATAGCTCCAATAAGCTCTGTATCGGGTTCACTATTCCTTCTCCTCCCAGAATTTCATCTGAGCAATCACTCAATTATTTTATCACACTTTACTGTTTTTGCCTATTTATTCCGAAAAATTATCCAAAATTTCTACATTAAAAGGTAAATTATGGACAACCTCCACCACATCGGGCAAAGTATCAGGTGTCCCTTGTAGCTTAACGATACCTGTTTCTCTGTCTACAGTACTAACCAAAGCCAAATGCTCGTAGCCTTCAAATACTCTAGTAATCTCGGTAATGGCTGACGGTAATAATTTGACATACAAAACACTCATTCCCATTTCTTATATCTTCCTCCGTAATAGTGAATATTGGGGCAGCGGCAAGGCCGCGGCAATACTAAAATGCATCTGGGCGTGGGGTGCCACTGCAATAGCTACGCCTGCATCGTCTTGCATTTGCTCTAAGCGCAGTGGGTAAACTTTCCCTGCGGGAGTCAATACTTCTAGCATTTCTCCTGCTTTCACATTGTTGCGTTGTTCAATCTGGGCACGACCGCTCTTGGCGTCATACGAGAGAACCAAACCCACAAAGTCATGTGTCTGCTCGTAAGAAGAAGTGGTATAAACCTGTCCTTCTGCACCGGGTTTATCTAGGGCAAAACCCGTAGTATAGGGACGATGCGAGACTTTGTTCAGTTCCTCGCGCCACTCTGGCTTGACGGTATAATGCTCCGGGTCAGCCAAAAAGCTATCAATGGCTTGACGGTAGACGCTGATAACAGTAGCTACGTAATGTACGCTCTTCATTCTACCCTCTATCTTCAGACTGTCTATACCGTTAGTAATCAGCTGAGGCAAATAATCTATAAGACAGAGGTCGCGAGAATTAAGAATATAGGTTCCTCGCTCATCTTCGGCAATAGGGAACTGCTCTCCCGGCCTATTTTTTTCTTGTAGATTAAATTCCCAACGGCACACCTGGGCACAAGCGCCGCGATTGCCGTCTCTTCCAGTGAAATAACTGCTCAAAAGGCAACGGCCGGAGTAAGAAATGCACATGGCTCCGTGAACAAAAGCTTCTAGCTCCACCGAACAACGAGCATTAATCTCTTTGATTTCCTCCAGCGACAACTCTCGCGCTAAGACTACCCTCTCTGCTCCCAGGTCCTGCCAAGCTTGGGCGGTAGCCCAATTACAGGTATTAGCCTGTGTGCTAACATGCAGCGGCACCTGAGGCACCACTTGCCGGGCTATTTGCCACACGCCTAGGTCAGAAATAAGCAGCGCATCCACCCCGATAACTGCCAAGGAGCGTAAATAATCAGGCAAAGACTTGAGGTCACTGTTATGAGGGAAAATATTAACTGTAACATAAACTTTCTTGCCCAAGCTATGTGCATAGGTAACGGCTTCTTGCATCTCCTCGGGTGAAAAGTTACCTGCAAAAGCCCTTAGTCCAAAATTCTTACCGCCCAAATAGACGGCATCGGCTCCATAGAGCAAAGCCATTTTGCATTTTTCCATACTTCCTGCCGGAGCAAGAAGTTCTACTTTCTTATTGTGGTCCATGTATTTCCTCTATCTTACGTAAATGTTCTTGATAAGTTTTGGTGAATTGATGATGCCCTTGTTTATCGGCAACAAAATACAATAGTTCTGTTTCTGTTGGTTTGGCTACTGCTTGCAGGCTAGCCAAGCCCGGGCTACCGATGGGTCCTGGAGGCAAACCAGGATTTTGATAAGTATTATAAGGAGAGTCAATTTTCGTATCGGCAATGGTTATTTCTTCTTTTTGGTCTCCCAAGATATATTGGATAGTAGTATCAGATTGGATGGGCATATAAATACTCAATCGTTTCAAGAATACACCGGCAATCAAAGGTCTCTCAGCAGGAAAGACGGCCTCAGCCTCTACCAAAGAGGCCATAGTAACAAATTCTCTGATGTTTAGCTTCTCTTTTTCCGCCGCTTCTTTCATCTCCTGTGATAAATTGCGGTTAAACTCCTGTACCATCATGGCCAAAATATCCTTCTCATCGGTACCTTCATTAAGGTAATATGTGGAAGGAAAAGCAAAGCCTTCTGCTTTGTAAATAATATCTGGATTGGTGGTTTCCATATAAGGATAGGGAGTATAATTTTTGGAAGCTTCTTTAAATTTGTCAGCTTTCCCTAAGCCTTCTTTCTCTAGCTTAGCAGCTATTTTGTTGATAGTAAAACCTTCCGGTACCGTAAAGACCTCGTAACGAACCTGCCCCTTGGACAGCACCTCTACGATATCTTTGTTAGACATACCGGTAATAATCTCATACTCACCGGCCTGCAAGGAACTATCCAAGCCACGAATTTTCGCGGCCATCCTAAAAGATTCCGGGGTGTTTACCAATTTTAACTTGTGCAGCATTGTAGCAATGTCCGTAGTGGTCATACCTTGACGCACTACGAATTTAATCTTTTGACCGGTGGCTAATCTGCTATTATCATTGGAAAAATTCAGATACCAGTAGCCGCCGACTAAGATTGCTAGCAATAGACCGGCAAAGATAGGCACAAAACTCTTTTTCATAACCATGCTCCTACGATAGAAACAGCCGGGCATAATTCTCCCGGCTTAGTTTCATTTTTCCTCGTCTATTTGCTCATAAGCTGCTTTTACGGCGTCAAACTCTTCTTCTGTGGGGTCTACATAAATAGGCTCGCCATTCTCGTCAAAATCTATTCTGGCGATAAAAACATCAGGCTCATTCTCTTCTGCTTCTTCTGCATCGTGACAAGAACACTCTTCATCGTCACAGCCACAATCATCTAGTGGCACCAAAAAAGCAAAATTCTTACCGTCTACCGGCAATACCATCTCTTCGCGATAATAGTAAACATTACCTTCATCATCGCTCATCTCAATAATTTGTTCCTCATCTTCTACTTCCGGGACTTCTTTTTCTAGGTCGCTCATTTTGTACCTTACCTTTCTCCGTCGGTTATTTGCTATCGAGATAATTCTGCAAGATAACAACCGCGGCCATCATATCAATTATTTTTTTACGCTTAGAGCGTCGCAAATCGGCATCGATTAGGACTTTCTCCGCAGCTACTGTGGACAAGCGTTCATCCCACAAGCGGACACTCAGAGCCGGAAAATGCTGCCTTAGGGCGGCCGCAAATATTTCACTAATCTCAGCTCTAGCGCCTACTGTGCCATTCATATTTTTGGGGTAACCTAAGACAATAGTATCGACTTCTTCTTGAGCGACAAGCTGCTCAATGCGCTCTATGTCCTTGTTTGTACCCTGACGGCGGATAGTCTCTACGCCACGGGCAATAAGCCCTGTAGCATCGCTGACTGCCACACCTATGGTCTTACTTCCTAGGTCTAAGGCCATGGTTCTCATAGTTATTTGGCCGCTTTCAAATATTCGCGTACCAATTCTTCTAAGAGCTCATAGCGCTCATAATGGCGCAACTTGGTCCTGGCACCTTGATAACTGGTAATATAAGTTGGGTCTCCACTGAGCAAATATCCTGCCAATTGGTCAATGGGATTGTACCCTTTGGCCTGAAGCGCCTCCGATACTTCTTTAATTGTCTCCGCCACATTTTTCTTGTCTGCGATAGGGCGAAACATCATCGTCTCTTCAGAAACATTAGCCATAATAAGCCCTCCTTTGACTAATTACTTAACCTGTTGTGCTACCAAATCACTGACAGCGGCCAATGCCTCATCAGTTTTGGCAGCATCTTTGCCGCCGGCTTGTGCCATATCGGGACGTCCACCACCACCGCCGCCCATAATCTTGGCTACGGCCTTGATAACATTACCGCAATGGATGCCTTGTGCCACTGCTTCCTTGGTAGCCATAGCCAGAAGCAAAATCTTGCCCTCAGGCAAAGCTGCAGCTAGCACTACCAAGCCATCTACCTTATCTCGTAATTGGTCACCCAATTTACGCAAAGCATCTACATCAGCAACCTGAACTTTTTGAGTAAGGAACTTCACTCCCTTACATTCTTGAATAGCCGCTGCCGAATCTTCTATTTGGGCAGAAGCCATCTTGCTCTCTAAGTCCGCTGCCTTGTGCTCAGTTTCCTTCAGCTCTGCCTGCAAAGAAGTAATACGTTCTGTTAATTCAGCAGGACGTGTCTTCAAGGTAGCTGCCGCAGTATTGAGCAATCCTTCCAGCTCTTGCACATAAGCCAAAGCTCCATGTCCGGTCACCGCTTCAATACGGCGTACACCGGCTCCGCTGCTGGATTCGGATAGAATCTTGAACATACCAATAAAAGCTGTATTATGTACATGCACACCACCGCAGAACTCCATGGAGAAGCCCGGTACAGTGATGACACGAACAATCTTGCCATATTTTTCACCAAACAAAGCCGTTGCACCAAGTGCTTTGGCCTCATCTATGGGCATCTCACGAATATTAACATCAATGCCTTCTAGAATTTTGTTATTAACAATCTCTTCCACCTGGGACAGCTCCTCTGCACTCATGGGTGCAAAGTGGGAGAAGTCAAAACGCAAGCGGTCAGGTCCCACATAGCTACCAGCCTGGTTAACATGCTCTCCTAGAACTTGTTTGAGCGCGGCGTGGAGCAAATGCGTGGCTGTATGGTTACGAGCAATATCATTCTTGCGGTTACTGTTGACTTCAAAAGTTACTTCTTCTCCGACGCTGATGGTGCCTTCGGTAACAGTACCTACCTGAATTGTCGTTCCATCAGGTAATTTTTTAGTATTCTCTACGTTTATAATACCGGAAGGAGCTACTAAGCGGCCCGTATCACCTAGTTGACCGCCGCCTTCTGCATGGAATGCTGTGCAGGACAAAATAACGGCAACCTCAGTACCATCAGAAGCTTGTTCCACTGCTTGGGTTTCTTGTGCAGGGAAAATAGCACGAATGATGCCACCCTTGGCAGCTTCATCTACTGTGAGCGTACCCAGCTCCAAGTCACGCGTATCATAAATAACCGGTCTGCCCTTCTTATCATCACGTGCACTGCGAGCACGTTCTCTTTGTTCGTTCATGGCTTGCTCAAATCCAGCTTGGTCCATAGTCAAGCCTTGTTCTTCTAAGATTTCTTCGGTCAATTCCTTGGGAAAGCCAAAGGTATCGTAGAGACGGAACGCAGCTTCACCGGATAATATCTTCTTGTCTGCTTGAGCTAGAGCGGCAATTTCTTCATTCAAAATCTCTGTACCTTGAACCAAGGTTTGCAAGAAACGGTTCTCTTCCATCTCTACAACCTTGTGAATATATTCTTTTTTGTCAATCAAGTCAGTATAGTGCCCGCCATAATTATTGATGACTACATCTACTGCTCCTAATAAGAAGGTAGAGGTAATACCCAACAAACGTCCATGTCTGATAGCACGGCGCAGAATTCTGCGTAATACATAGCCACGGCCTTCATTAGAGGGTAGAATACCGTCGCAAATCATAAAGGTTAAGCTGCGAACATGGTCAGCAATGACCTTAAGAGATACATCAGTTTTCTTATCTTTGCCATATTCCACTTTAGCTACGTTGGCAGCGTATTCGATAATTGGGAAAATTAAATCGGTTTCGAAGTTAGAAGGCTTGCCTTGCAATACAGAAGCAATACGCTCTAAGCCAGCACCGGTATCAATGTTCTTATGAGCCAGCGGTGTATAAGTGCCATCAGCATTTTGATTGAACTGAGTGAACACCAAATTCCATAATTCTAAGTAACGGTCACAATCACAGCCAGGGCCACAAGTAGGTTTGCCACAACCGCGCTCTGCACCCAAGTCAATATGGATTTCGGAGTCAGGGCCGCAGGGACCGCTGCCTATTTCCCAGAAGTTATCCTCTAAACGAACAATGCGCTCGGCCGGTACTCCTACCACATCATGCCAAATATCATAAGCCTCATCATCTTTGGTATGAATGGTGATCCATAATTTCTCAGCCGGAATCTCTAGTTCTTGAGTCAAAAACTCCCAGCTCCAAGGAATAATTTCTTTTTTGAAGTAATCGCCAAAAGAAAAATTACCCAACATTTCAAAATAAGTATGGTGACGAGCGGTCTTGCCCACATTCTCAATATCGCCTGTTCTTACACATTTCTGGCAAGTGGCAATACGTGGACTGGGTGGCTTCATCTTACCGGTAAAAAATGGTTTAAAGGGCGCCATACCAGCGCCTATCAAAAGCAAAGTTGGATCATCATGCGGTATCAAAGACGCACTAGGTAAAATCATATGTCCTCGTTGCGCAAAAAAATCCAAGAACTTTTGCCGTAATTCATTGCCTGTCAAATTTTTCATGAACAAAATCGCTCCTTATATATAAGTAGAAACACAGAAAAATTATACTAAATTTTACGTAAACTTTCAAGCTTTAAGGCTATTTACAATTACACCGCCACCCAAGCAGAGTTCGTCTTGGTAAAAAACAGCAAATTGTCCCGGAGCAATTCCTCGCAGCGGCTCCTGGAAGAGTACCTTGACATAACCTGCACCTGACATTGGTTCAATAGTCGCAGCCACTGGTTTGGCATTGTAGCGAATTTTCACTTGCACTGCTAGGGGCTCTTGCACAACGGCACCGTCGCTAAACACTACATTGCGAGCCACCAGTCCGCGGCACGCCGCTTCCGCAGCAAAGCCTACTACCACTTGATTGCGTTTTTTATCAATATCTAGCACAAATAGCGGTTCTGCGGCCGCTAGACCCAAGCCTTTGCGCTGTCCTACTGTATAGTGGGACAAGCCTTTATGGTGACCCAGCACCTGGCCTGTTGCAGTCACAAAATTCCCCGGCTTTTCCGGAGCAGCAGCAAACTGCTGCAAAAATCTATGATGGTCATTGTCAGGAATGAAACAAATCTCCTGACTGTCTTTTTTGGCAAAAACCGGTAAATTAAGCTCGTGTGCCAGCGTTCTCACATGGTCTTTGTCCTCGGCTTCACCCAAGGGGAACAGCACATGATGCAAAATCTCTTGGTTCAAATGGTAGAGCACATAGCTCTGGTCCTTGGGCAGACAGCGCGCTCTAGCAATCCGTAGCTTACCTTCTCCATCTGTGGCCAACTTCACATAATGACCTGTAGACAAATAATCTGCACCTAGTCCCAGCGCCCGCTCATAAAGAGTACCAAATTTAATTTTTTGATTACAAAAGACACAGGGATTCGGCGTATGGCCCAGAGCATATTCCTCCAGAAAATAAGCAACGACAGTCTGCCTGAAGCGCTCGGTCAAATCCACTACATGATGCTCTATACCTAGCAGCTTAGCTACTGCCGCCGCATCAGTTTCGGCCACGGTGGGCCCATCAAGCTTCTGGGCAGACCACAAGCGCATAGTCAATCCTATTACTTTATACCCTTTTTTTAATAATAAAGCGGCAGCTACGGAACTATCCACGCCACCGCTCATTGCTACAACAACAGTTTTATTCATCTTTATTCCCCTGACACAATTCAGCAATGGTTATGCTATCTAATACTTTACTGATGCTCTCACCTACCCGCGCCCAGACATTACGAGTCACGCAAGTAGGAGACTTGGGGCAATAGTTCTTGTCATCCTTCTTCTTGCTGAGCAAACAGCCTACAGGAGCAATGGGTCCTTCCATAATACAAATGACATCACCTACGGTAATCTCCTTAGGGTCTTTGGCCAATATATAGCCCCCTTGAGCGCCCCGTACACTTTTGACCAGCCCTGCCCTGCGCAAATGGCCCATCAGTTGCTCTAGATAATGGTCCGAAATACCTTGTCGCTCTGCTACCGAGCGCAAAGATACAGGACCCTTATCGCAGTGCGCCGCAATATCATAAATGGCAGATACGCCATATCTCCCTTTGGTAGATAACTTCATCATAATACTCAACCACCTATTCTTACAATTTATGTATGATTTAATTAATATAAGCATACCAGTAAGATATAGTATTGTCAATCTATATTAATTATCTTTTGTGATAATATTTTGAACTACATAAGAGGCCATGAGCATGCCTGCACTGGCCGGCACAAATACCAAGCTACCGGGAGTTGCGCCTGTAGTTAGTTTCTGCGGCTCTTCTGTGCTAAATACCACTGTCACACCCTTGGTGATACCTTCCTTGCGCAGAGCACTACGCAAACGGCGCGCCAAAGGACAGACACTAGTTTGACTAATATCAGCTATTTTAAGCAGAGACGGATTAAGCTTATTGCCGGTACCGCAAGCAATGATGAGCGGCAACTGCCTTGCTACACAATTTTTGATTATATCCAGCTTGGCCGGCACATCATCTATCGCATCGACAATATAGTCATAGTCACCGTCTAAGAAATCTTCGAAGGTTCCCGGTGTGTAGAACTTGCTCACTACCGTCAACTGGCATTGAGGATTAATATCACCTAATCGCGCCGCCACAATATCGGCTTTGCGTTGTCCGATAGTAGATTGCAACGCCGGAAGCTGCCGGTTAATATTACTTGCTTCCACCGTATCACCGTCAATAATAGTAAGAGCTCCCAGACCAGAACGCACTAATGCTTCGGCCACATAAGAGCCAACGCCGCCTAATCCCAACAAAGCAACACGAGCCTGTTGCAAACGTCCTAGCGCTGCTTGTCCTATGACCATTTCTATTCTGCTGGTATCCATATTTTCCTCCCTAAAAACAAAGAGCCCCCACAATGCCGTTGCTATTCCAGGTTTTGAACCTGCATGTGCAGGTGGGTGCCTTCCTCTTAAGCTTTGACTTCCACTCATGGAGGCTTGTCAGCGCAAAAGACCGGGTCAGGCTCCCTATGTTAGAGTGTTGGCTCAAAACATATGGAATATAATTCGAACATCGCAGGGATATCTCTTTTATTGATTGTATTATACCATAAAAACCGCTTAATGACGCAGTTTTTGGCTAATTTTATACTTTAATTATTTTCTTTATGCTCTTTCTTAACTACGGACAAACGAATATGCAATTCACGCAATTGTTTATCGTCTACATCATTAGGTGCCTGTGCCATCAAATCTGCTGCACTCTGTGTCTTGGGGAAGGCAATAACGTCACGAATAGAAGGACGCTTAGCCATAATCATAATCAATCTATCCAAACCAAAAGCCAAGCCACCATGGGGTGGTGCTCCGAATTCAAACGCATCCATCAAGAAACCAAACTTCTCGCGAGCTGACTCATCAGACAAACCGATGGCCTTGAATACTTCCTTCTGGACTTCGCGACGATGAATACGAATACTGCCGCCGCCAATTTCTGTACCGTTGAGCACCATATCATACGCCTTGGCATAAACCTTGGAGGGGTCAGAATTCAAATACTGAAGGTCTTCATCACGTGGAGCTGTGAAGGGATGATGCATTGCCACATAACGTTTCTCTTCTTCGCTATATTCGAACATGGGGAAATCAACGACCCAGGTGAAAGCAAGTTTGCTCTCATCAATCAAATCACGACGTTTGGCCATCTCGATACGCAACGCACCCAGAGCTTGTGCTACTACAGCTGGCTTATCAGCCACGAAGAGCAACAAATCGCCCGGCTGTGCTTCGCCGGCTGCCAGGATTGCTTGCATATGAGCCTCGTCAAAGAACTTAGCAATAGGAGACTTCACGCTGCCGTCGGGATTAACCATAATCCAAGCTAAGCCTTTGGCACCATAAATACCGACAAAATCAACCAAACCATCTAATTCACGACGTGGGATAGCATAGTAACCCTTGACGTTAATAGCTTTGACGATACCGCCCTCAGCCAAAATTGTGTTAAACACTTTGAAATCGCTGCCTGCTACGGCCTCGGACATATTCTTCAGCTCCATGCCAAAACGCAGGTCCGGCTTGTCGCTACCGAATCTATCCATAGCATCGTCCCAAGTCATTCTGTGGAAAGGAACATCTAGCTGGACATCCAGCGCACCCTTGAAGATGTAGGCAATAAGACCTTCCATCATCTGCATAACGTCTTCTGCATCCACGAAAGACATTTCCATATCTAACTGCGTAAATTCCGGTTGACGGTCAGCACGCAAATCTTCATCACGGAAGCAACGAGCAATCTGGAAATACCTCTCCATGCCTGCTACCATTAGTAATTGTTTAAAAATCTGAGGGGATTGGGGCAAAGCATAGAACTTAACGGGGTTAACACGGCTGGGCACCAAATAGTCACGAGCGCCTTCAGGGATGCTCATGGTCAACATCGTGGTTTCAATTTCCAAGAAAGAATTATCATCTA
>JAQUUF010000027.1:5065-10689 GCA_028693975.1 Acidaminococcaceae bacterium | reverse complement strand
GATTTCTATAACACCCCCTATTTTAAAAAAAAGGATATTGATATATAAAAAGCGAGCTTGATTGCAGTGATACACTACAACCAAACTCGCTTTTGTGATTATTTCTCATTAATTATGGTCTTGTTTATTTTTCTTGCGAACGGCATGGGCGATATCTCCCACATCACATCCCAAGGTTTTGCAAATTCGTATAATAACTGAACTGCTGATACTTTCATTTTTGCCCATACGCGTCAATGTATCCGGATGAATTGCTGCTTCTTCTGCCAGTCTTTTTCTAGTAATTCCTTCCTCATTCAACTTTTTCCATAAACGATTGTACGACAAATACATTAATACATCTCTCCTTCGATAAGTAGTAATAATTTGCTCATTCCAATGCTTCTTATTATAACAAACTATCTTGAGGCATTTGTAAAGCCTACTTGCAAAAAAGCTAGAATTCCGCATATATACGGAATTTAGCAAAATAATTTCTAAAGCATAGACGAAAGGCCCCACCAAAATAATTTGGTGAGGCCTTTGTCTTACTTACTGCTTACCTATTACTTACTTATTTAGTTGCCCGATGCTAGAGCGAAGGGCGTCAATTCCTTCTGTGAGAGCTTCCACCCTTTTCTCCATTCGTACCAGGAGGTACCAGGACAGAACCATGGGAAAACCGTAATTAGCAACTTGGGCAGCGATAAAATTACTGTCCATAGCTTACACACCCGGCTCAACCTTGTCTTCCCAGTCGCCGTATACCTTGCGTTTAATACCGTCGGCTTCGGTGAGCGCACCATTGGCGGTGACGAATACTTTGTCAGCAATAATGTCTTGCATGCAGTCCTCAATATCGGCTCTCTTGGCGAATTCTTTGGGGTCTACGATGCTCAGGGATTTGCTCTTGGCCTTGGGGTCCTTAAAAATCATTGTCAAAGTTGTTTGCATTGTCATAATATCATACTCCTCTCATAGTGGTCTTGCGATTAGTGGGCAATACTTCAGTTGCTTCTCGGTTACGCCTCAGATACCAAAGAGTGGGTTTCTTTGGTGTAGATACCGTTGGTGTCATGGTCGATAAGCTTAGACAAGCGACTTGCGGTGTCATAGACCACCTCCGGTGTGGCCTCCGGGTTCAGAGAAGAGAAATTGTAGTTCTTCTCTAGTGCCTTGCCACCAGCACTCACTCCATTGTCCACCTTTACCTGTAAATCCATTGTTTCCAAACTTTTAATAACTGCCATTTGTCATTCCTCCTCTTAGAAAGTAGTGGATAGCTTTGCCCCTAAGAACTACTCCGCCACTGCGCCAGGTGCCGTCATAGTCGGGCAGCTTCCATAGGTCCCACCTCTCGAAATTGGGCGTCCCCATCGATTGTGGACCATAGCCATCTAAATCAGCTACCTCCGCATGAGTCATGATGTGCTCAGCGTCTAAGGGTATATGCAAAACCTCTGCCAACACGGCGATTGCCATCGATACCGATTCGATTTGAAGTTGGGTTGGTGGTTCCTCCCCCAAGGTAAACGTACCGTCGGCGTAAATCATCGCATCGTAGGCACAACACAGGGTAATACCAATCGCTGCTGTGTTGCGTCGCCATGTGTGGCTAAGGATTTGAGTCAAGTCATCGGTAGAAGCATAGAGCATGCCGTCTCCTGTAATGTTGATATGGTAGGCATCGAATTTGCTGTCATAATGTCCTGCTGTCCAGTGGATATAAATCTTATGAATCTTACCTCGCGCTGCTTGAGCAAGCTTAACCAAATCGTCATAATAAATTTTTTGCATGTGATTAGCTCCTTTGTTTTTTACTGTTTTTCAAGGGCTTTGCATTTTGCCCTACACTCTATAAGTGTCTTTAGCACCCCCAAATGTCACCCCCCTAAGCAAAGTTTTTTTCAAAATTCCGTATATATGCGGATTTTCAAAAAATAATTTTTGCCGATTCCGTATATATGCGGATTTTAAGATTTTGCTTATTGCTTTGCTTTTCTATCTCGCCTATACTGAAAAGCATCGCGAAATAAAAAGAAAAGCCGGCTTTTCACTAGGATGTTGTTGATGACCAACTTTCAGAAACTGCTACCAGCTGCCAGACGAGGTGAAGAAAATGCTACTGAGGAAATTATCAATGCTTTTAGGCCCTTGATAATTAATCTATGTCAAAGGGAACACTTCGCTTCTATCAGAGACGATGTTGAAGAGCTCTGTTATCTTTGTATTCTGGAAGCTATACACAACGACAGAATTGACAATGATGCTAGTTTTCCCGGTTATATTAGAAGATGTATGATTTATAAACTCAAAAACTATTGCCGAAAAACCTCAACTGTGTCCAAATATGAAACCGCAACTACCGATAAAGTTTTGGAGTTTATGGTTGATGATGATTTCTCTGATACTAAGTTGACCGGTCTGGCACTGGAGCAACATTTGGAGGAACTTCCTCCACAGCAACGCTCCATTATTCAGTTAGTCTATTACCAAGGTCTAACGTTAGCTGCCGCAGCACGTCAGCTGGGCATTAGGCGACAAACTGCAGCCCGGCTGCAGCAGAAGGCTTTGGATAGATTGCGAGAATTGTTGACGGTGTAAGAGCCTTGTCTAATCCCCTCATGGGACGACTTAGGCAGCGGTGTATTCCGGGTCGCATTCCTTGGCCTAGATTGGTACAGGCAGAGAGGCTGCTGGCAAGTGCTTCTGCTAGAGAGCCACTACCCCCTTGGGTGCGTCGTTGCAGGTCCACTAGCATGAGTAGTATTTTGCCAATGGTGAGGTCTTGGTAGCTCTGATAGAACTCCCTTGGTATATCTACGAAGGGGCGTTGTGTCTCTTGGCAAGCACTGGCTTCTCTGGCTTCCCAGTCACTGGTGATGAGTTTCATAATCTGGGCGATGCGGACTACGGGGCCATTGCGGGTGTGCAGATGGCCCTCGGCGATGAGGCGTAGCATGAAGATGGCGATTTGTTTGCGAGTCTTGGTTTCGTCAGGGTTGCGGATGGAGCGGACGAGGCGATAGCCTTGGGCGTCTTTGAAGACCATTATTAGTTTAACTTCTCTATTCTTTTCTATAGTGTTTTCCATGTATTTTCTCCTTGTCGGTTAGTAGATATGTTCATTTTTCTTAAGGTACTTGCTTGGGAGCAGCATACAACCTCTCAGTCGCCTACGGCGCCAGCTCAGCCTCAGCATAAGCGATTCACACATTGCTAAAGCAATGGTTCTCTGCTTATCCTTGCAAGGAGAGCCTTTTTCATCTCCTCCAAGAGGGAGAGTAAATGGAAGATTAGAATTACTCCCTCTACTATATAAGTGTCTTTAGCTACCCCCAATGTCACCCCCCTAGGCAAATTATTTTGCAAAATTCCGTATATATGCGGAATATGGCATAAAAATAGGACGGATCCTATCATGGACCCGTCCTTAATATTTTAAATTTTGTGCAAGGCATCTTTTATTCTTATATTCAGTAGTTTGACAGTGGATTGCTTGTAGATGAAGTCGCTGACGCCCAGTGAGAGTAGCTGGTCTTCTTGTGTTGGATTGCCTATCTCTGTGTTGGCAATAATAGCGATGTGGTTCCAGTCTTCGTTGCTCCTGATGGTCTTGATTAAGTCTATTCCTTCCGCCTGGGGTAGCTGAATATCCGTTATTACGGCCACTATGCCACGGTGCTGTCGGAGTAGTGTCAGGGCTTGCGCGCTAGTATCTGCGCGTACCAAGTCAAAGCTTCGTCCCAGTTCATTGCTAATCTCTTCTGCCGGACCTGCCATCTGCCCCACAATAAGCAACTTGGGCCGTCTAATTTTATTTCTATCCTTCATCTGTTCTGCCAAGGTGTTATACATTACTTCTGTTTGGATTGGTTTGCTGATGTGAGCATTCATCCCGGCGGCTTTGGTCTCGGCAAGGTCTTCCTCGAGGGCATTGGCCGATAGAGCAATAATAGGAATGATGTTCGCATCCTGCCGTGGCAAGGAGCGGATTATTCTAGTGGCTTCCAGCCCATCCATGACGGGCATCCTCACATCCATGAGAATAGCATCGTAGTAGTTCAGGGGTGATTCATCAAACATTCGGACACCTTCCTGACCATTCTCCGCGTGTTGCACTAGCACGCCTTGGTTCTCTAGCATGCGCTTAGCGATAGTAGCATTTGTTGGTTGGTCTTCACATAGGAGTATACGCATGCCTCTTAGCACGGAGTTATCATTGCGAATTGTTTGGGCTTTTTTCCACTGCTCTATTTGTGCACTCGTGGCTATGCGCATAGGAACAGTCATGGTCACAGCGGTGCCTTTCCCTAGTTCGCTCTCCACCGAGAGCTCTCCGCCCATCAGCTCTAACAGATATTTGGAGATAGCTAGCCCTAGCCCCGTCCCTTGCTCAAGAGAAGTTCTCTTCGTGTCTTCCTGTGCAAAAGGTTCAAATATATGCGGCATGAATTCCGGGCTGATGCCTATGCCGCTATCGGTTATGACAATTTTATCTGTTATTACTCCGTTCTTGACTGACATATTGCCTATATAAAAATCTATGGTACCGTGTTGCTCTGTGAACTTAACCGCATTGCTCATGATATTCATAATAACTTGCTGCACTCGACCCACATCGATATACAGTGTATTATAGGGCAATTCGTCACTATGCATGCGAAACTTAATGTTCTTGCTACGAGCCAGAGGAGCAAGCAGTTTGGCAATGGACTGGAGAACTGTTCTGCCGTCACAAACAACTGGCTTGAGCTCTAGTTTGCCGCTTTCAATTTTGTTAATATCCAAGGTATCGTTAATCAAGTCCATCAGGTACTGGCCAGAGATTTCTATTTCCTTCAAGTCGGTCTTGCAGGTCTCATCTTCTGCCTTATCTTTGAGCAAGGAGGTCAGTCCGAGAATGGCGTTGAGCGGTGTACGCATATTATGACTTACTCTTGATAGGAATTGAGACTTAGCTCTATCAGCTTCGGCCAATGCAGCCTCTAGTTGTTTTTTCTGTTGCTCTAGCTCCAGTTCTAGGTTGCTTTTTGTCATTCTTGCTTCCCCCTCCTTACCTCTACTTATGGCAAATAAAAAGTACTGCTCAGCCTCAAGGCAAGCAGCACTTATAATCACATCGTGAATGTGTGTGGCAACTGGCTACCTTCCTAGGCCCTATAGCTTTGCGTCGCCGGATTCCTCCGGGTTTGCTAATATTTATTTATAACATCGTTTCTACTTTTACTCCGCTAACTTACTCGCAAAGCAATTTTTCGGACACTTCTCATAGCTCCCTACTCGGTCGCTCTTGCGAAGGAAGCGATTTGGCTCGATTCTTCACTGCGCTTATAGCTTGTGAGCGAATAGGCAATCTGCTTCTGCGTCGCCGGATTCCTCCGGGTTTGCTAATATTTATTTTTTTCGTACACTTCTCATAGCTCTATACCAATTTTTCCTAGTTTAATTGTATATCAATTTGCACAATTTAGCAACTAGTAATTATTTTCGTTAACGCATGTTTATGAATTGCAAATCTACGCCGAAGTCTTTGCTCTTGAGCAATTGAATAACAGCCTGGAGATCATCCTTCTTGGCACCGCTGACACGGAGCTTATCATCTTGAATCTGGCAAGTGACCTTGAGCTTGGCAGCCTTAATGG
>JAQUUF010000027.1:0-4965 GCA_028693975.1 Acidaminococcaceae bacterium | reverse complement strand
TCTACGCCGAAGTCTTTGCTCTTGAGCAATTGAATAACAGCCTGGAGATCATCCTTCTTGGCACCGCTGACACGGAGCTTATCATCTTGAATCTGGCAAGTGACCTTGAGCTTGGCAGCCTTAATGGCGTTTTGGATATCGCGAGCTTGCTCTTTGTCGATGCCTTGCTTAATCTCGACATTCTGGCGTACTGTGCCTTTGCTGGCATCTTCAACCTTGCCTGGCTTCAGCGACCTGAGCGGTATACCGCGCTTAGCCATCTTGGCTCTTAGTATATCGAGAATAGCGCCCAGCTTATATTCGTCTTCGGCTGCCAGCTTGAGGCTCTTCTGCTCTATCAATTCTATAGAAGCGGTGGAGCCACGGAAATCGTAGCGTTGGCTGATTTCCTTCTCTGTCTGATTAATTGCGTTGTCCATTTCCTGCATGTCTACCTGGGATACTACGTCAAAAGAACTATCTTTGGCCATGATGAACCCTCCAGTACCTATTTTATTATCGTTACACAAGAAAAGGACCTTGCTCAGCAAAGTCCTTTTAACTTCTTCTTAGCTCTATCTTAGAGATGAGCAACTCTTTCTTTGGCTTCGCTACGCTTAGCATCGTTGAAACGGGGCAAAGTGCTTAAATAGCCGGTAATACGGCGCACTCTGACGATGCTGTCATAATGCGGTTTGAGTACTACATCTTCACCATCTAGGTCTATATCCAAGGATAGCAAAGTCTTGTGCGGCATAACAGACAGTTGGTTATGCAGATAGCCTGCGGCTTCCTGCTCACTGATACCGTCCACGCAGTTTACTTTTACTCCTTCTACTTCATAGGTCATTTTCTCCACTCCTTTATTTAACCTTATCCTTCGCTTGCTGTCACGGATATATAATAGGCTAAATAGTGGCGTTTGTCAAGTCAAACCTACAATATATTGTGGTGTCGGAAGATTTTTGTCCACATCACAGCTACATTTAGCGTTCAAGTTTTACTAAATCTGCGGGCGGTTTTCCATGGTGTTAGCTACTTTGCGCAGCTCCCATTTGATGAGTGTCTCAGGGTGAGTTACATTGGGTGTTTCTTTGGTGTCTACGTCTCGTATATGCTTCTTGAGCATCTTATCTTCGGCATATTTGTAGAGATAGATATCAGCACTGGTGTAGACTCGCACCCAGTCACTATTATCGTCGTCCCAAGGACTGTGCATCATCATCAGTGGTACTTCCTCCATACGGTTGACGGCAACCAAGGCTACTACTTGAGTGCCCGTGGCTTCGGCAATTGCTCTGAGGTCTGCTCGCTCTAGCTTGGAGGTACTCTTGCCCGTCTTGGCAATAACTTCACTGGCTTGCATCCCAAAGTTATCGTTGTTTTCGACAATATAGTTAGGCGCATAATAGGCCTGCTTGACTTGCTGGCGCCATTCCCGATAGACAGTAGCTGTAACTTGGTCCGTATGGTCCAGCACTACAAAGGCCACTGGCTTCATATCGTAAGCACTGGCTGCGGGTGCGCCCCATCCAAACATAACTGTCAACAAACATAGACAAGTCCACAATATTTTTCTCATGATAATTACCCTTCTTTCCTTTATTTCTTGATCGGCTGTACTTTGCCTCTTGCTAGTTTGCACCCCAAATGTTTTGCCAAAGTCTGCCCCAAATCAGAAAAAGTACTCATGGGCGGTAAGGCTTGTGCCTTCACGCCAGGTCCCCAGAAGAGCACGGGTATATGCTCTCTCGTATGGTCGCTGCCAGTCCAAGTCGGGTCGCAGCCATGGTCTGCACAGACCAAAACTACATCGTCCGGCCGCAGTGCTTGCTCTAGTTCCGGCAACCTACTATCAATATATTCCAGCCCACCTGCATAGCCTGCTACATCACGACGATGCCCGTAGGTAGAGTCAAAATCTACAAAATTAGTAAAAATCAAGCTGTCTTCTTCAGCTTCCCCCACGGCTTCCATCGTGGCAGCAAAGAGCGCCGCCAGACCAGTAGCGTGGTAGGCCTTGGAGATACCGCGATGGGCAAAGATATCTGCTATCTTACCGATGGCATAGACCTTGCCGCCATGCTTAGTCACAATATCAAGCAGCGTGTCTTCCGGTGCCGGTACCGCATAGTCATGACGATTACCTGTACGAGTATATTCCCCTGCCTTCTCACCAACAAAGGGTCGTGCTATGACACGGGCAATGTGGTAAGGTTGTACTAATTGATAGGCTATGGCGCACAGGTCATAGAGCTTTTGCAGTCCAAAATATTCCTCGTGACAAGCTATCTGGAGCACGCTATCAGCTGAGGTGTAGACGATGGGCTTGCCTGTGCGGCAATGCTCTTCGCCCAGTTCTTGAATAATTTCTGTACCCGAAGCATGCTTCTCTCCCAATACTCCCGGCAGCTGTCCTTCTGCTATAAGTTTGGTGATTAATTCTGGGGGGAAGCAGTTAGGTTTGTTGGGGAAATAACCCCAATCAAAGAGTACCGGCACCCCAGTAATCTCCCAATGCCCGCTCAAGGTATCCTTGCCGTGGCTAATCTCCGAGGCATAGCCATAGGCCCCCACTACGGCAGCATCTGTACTGATAGGATAATTCAATTCTTGACCACGGCTGAGAGCCGAAGCTCTCGCTAGACCATAACGAGCCAGATTAGGCAGGGCCAGATAGTGTGGTGTACCATCTGCCTTCTTGCGATTCTTGGCACACCAGTCCACAATATGTCCTAGAGTATCTGCGCCCTTGTCTCCGAACTTATCAGCGTCGGGAGCACGGCCAATACCAAATGAATCTAACATCAAAATTATCGCTCTTGCCATTTTATTTACCTGCTTTCTTAGTAAGAAGCAACAGTGCTTCTTTGACTGTAGCAGCGAAGGCGGCTGAAGCCTGGGCATAAGTGTCAGTGGGAGCTACCTTCTCGCTATCTGTTCGCTTAGCAACAACACCGCAGACACAGCCTGCCGCTAGGCCGAAGGCCCGTGCTACTACAAAGAGTGTCGCCGCTTCCATCTCATAATTAGTACAGCCCAAGGCACGCCATTCGGCGGTAGAGCCTTGGAACCTCCGCGGTACGTAGCCAGTGAAGCTATCGTAGCGCTCTTGTCCGGGCCAGAAGGTATCCGACGAAATACTTGTACCTATATGATAAGTAACACCAGCTGCTTGCGCTCCCGCAACCAGCGCATTGGTCAGACGCAAATCTGCTACTGCCGGATAGGCCAGAGGTGCATAATGAGTGGAAGTGCCTTCGAGCCGTACTGCCGCATCATTAATAACGATATCGCCCAAATTAATTTTCTCTTGAATAGAGCCTGTCGTACCTACACGTATGAAGTGAGTAATACCGGCCCGTGCCAGCTCCTCCACGCCTATAGCTACAGAAGGTCCGCCCATGCCGGTTGAGCACACTAGAATAGGCTCTCCTGCCAAATCTGCCAAGTAACTGGTATATTCTCTATGGGTGGCAATAAATTCTGCCGGACCTAGCGCCTCGGCCAAGGTCTGTACTCTGCCCGGGTCTCCCGGCAGTAGTGCATAGGTGGCTCCACGGAGCCGTTCAGGTGCGAAACCAATGTGATATAGTACTTCAGATTTATTTGCTAATTTGCCCATGACTGCCCTCCTTATTAGTAATTATTCTTCATACCTATATTATACCATTTTTAGGGCAAAAGTTGTGCTTCTGCGCAAAATAATCTTCACGGGATAATGCTCCTGCCAGTAGCGCAAATTACTCTTGTGCATACCACGCAATTTGGATTCTTCTTTAGGAGGATATTCGATAATGATACTCTCCACTCCTGCCGGTAGCTGCTCAATATAGCGATTGACCTTCTGGCGATAACCATAGCTAAAAACCAGCTCGCCAAAAGACGGGTGAAAAGGTCCTGCAACGATATTCCCTTCACTACAGAGCTCTCCATCTGCCTGCAAACCCATGCGGATTACTTGGATACCATAGCGATTGAATTGCTCGTAGAGCTCGTAGCTTGCCGCTACAGCTTCTTCTAGGCTCAGGGGTATATAGTTGCCCTCTTGATACATTTGTGACAGTCTGGTGCCTTTTATCACCAACACAGGGTAGATACGCACAATGTCGGGTGCCAGATAGCAGACTTGTTCCTTGGTATCTGCCAACGATACTCCATCTTGCCCCGGCAAGCCTACCATCAGCTGGAGACCAACTTGCAGCTTAGCTTGGCGCAGAAGCTCCACGGCGCTATAGACACAGGCAGCGCCATGACCACGCTCGGCCAGACGCAGCACCTTCTCGTCCAGGGACTGCACCCCTAGCTCCACCGTCTCTACCTGATATTTTTGCAGCTGCGCCACAATGGTTGGCGTAATAGCGTCAGGACGAGTGGACAAACGAACACTCCCTGCTTGTCCTGCCTGAATATATTCTTGTGCTATTTCCAGTAGTTGCTGCTGATAGTCTAGGGGCAGGGCCGTGAAAGAGCCGCCATAGAAAGCAATTTGATTGCTTGTCTGGCCCTTGCTATAGTGCAGATATTGTTCAATTTGTGCTCTGGCTGCCGCAAGACCTGTCTCTGCTTGGCCACTAATAGTCCTTTGGTTACAGAAAATACAGGTATGGGGGCAACCCAAATGAGGAATAAAAACAGGTATAATCATTTAATTTCTCCTACTAAAAAAGACATCTGACTACTCAGATGTCTTTTTTTGCAATGCCACTTGAGCAGCATGTTGCTCTGCTTCTTTCTTAGAATGTCCGCTGCCGCGTCCCCACTCCAGGCCATCTACCACTACTCGCATGGTAAAGGTCCTATCATGAGCCGGTCCATCCATGGCTAATTGCTCATAGACGATATTCACGGCGCCTCGGCTCTGGACTTCTTCTCGCAACCGAGTTTTGTAATCTAGGTAAATGCCCTCTTGGGCCAATTCATCCACATGACACAGGAGCAGTCTATCCAAATAAATACGTACTTGTTCTAGCCCTTGGTCAAGGT
>JAQUUF010000026.1 GCA_028693975.1 Acidaminococcaceae bacterium | reverse complement strand
GCGGAACTAAAAGAAGTGATTACTGCTAATCAAGCCTATATTAAGCTTTTGGGAACCGTAGATGAATTGACTATTGATGATTTGGGTAGTAGCAAGATCGAAAATGCTATGGCGACAGTAGTTAACGGTGTGGAGGTTTATCTGCCTTTGAAGGGTCTTATTGATGTGGAGAAGGAAACTGCTCGTCTGCAAAAAGAATTAGATGGTTTGCAGAAGGAGATTAAACGGATTGAAGGTAAATTATCCAATCAAGGGTTCTTGGCCAAGGCACCGGCCGAAGTCGTAGCCAAGGAAAAAGCTAAGGGCGAAGAAATGTCGACTAAGATGCAAGCAATTAGAGAAAGAATGGACTATCTGAAAACATTATGAAATACGCAGAGACTTTAGAGTATCTGGAGGGACTGGGTAAGTTCGGCATTCATTTAGGCATGGAGAGAATAGAAGCCTTGCTGACTCACCTGGGACACCCAGAGCAAAAAATAAAAACTGTACATATTACCGGCACCAATGGCAAGGGCAGTGTTAGTGCAATGATTACTAATATTCTTTTGTGCAGTGGGCTCAAGGTGGGAACTTTTACCTCGCCACATTTCGTTAAATATAATGAAAGAATTCAACTGAATGGGCAGGATATTAGTGATGAAGCTTTTGCGACAACCTGTACCGCAGTAGCAGGCGCGGTGGACTTTGTGAAAGAGCAAGGAATGGATCAGCCAACGCAGTTTGAAGTGCTGACCGCAGCGGCTTTTCTATACTTTGCCTTAGAGCAGGTGGATTATGCTGTTATTGAGGTGGGCTTAGGTGGTTTGTGGGATTCTACCAATGTGATTACGCCGGTGGTTAGTGTTATTACTAACGTGACCTTAGAGCATACTGATAGATTGGGCAAAACGGTGGAAGATATAGCCATGCAAAAAGCCGGTATCATTAAGGATAATGTTCCGGTGGTTACAGCAGCTACAGGAGAAGCTCTGGGGCCTATCAAAGCTATGAGTCTCTTTAAGCAGGCACCGCTGTATATTTATGGGCAAGCCTTTAGTGCACAAGAGGTGCTAAGCTCTATGCAAGGGCAGACCTTTACCTTGAGCAGTGGTTATTATAATTCCAATTATGATATTTTGCTGCCCGGTGAGCACCAACTTAGTAACACGGCCGTAGCAGTAGTGGCAGCCAAGATTATGTCCAAACAAGATAAGCGTATTACAGAATTGGCACTGCACCAAGGGGTGGCTCATACTAAGTGGCCGGGGCGGCTAGAGCTGATTGCTCAGCGGCCAGATATTATTTTGGATGGGGCGCATAATCCTTCGGGAGCGACGGCACTACGCCGAGCTTTGGATAAGTACTATCCGGGGCAGGCTATTCACTTTGTCTTTGGCATGATGGCGGATAAAAATATGCAGCAAGTAAGTGAAATATTATTTAAGACAGGTGATGTGGTCTATACCGTACGTGCCGATGCAGGAGCACGTGCTGCTTCAGCTGAGCAATTAGCTGGTATTGTGGGCACGCAAGCGACGTCTTATGCTACATTGAGCGATGCCTATGAGAGCGCTTGCCGCGAGGCAGGTAGTGCAGGTATCGTCTGCGTATGTGGTTCATTGTATTTAATAGGAAGCTTTAAAACTTGGCAGCAAAGGAGCAACTATGGCAAAGAGTAGCTTTACTCTGGAGCAAATAACATACGGTTTGTTGGTTTTGCTAGTTTTTGTATTGCCGCTTAATGTAGTGGCCGGCAGTTGCGTTTTTGTGGCAACGGCTGTTGTGGGCCTGGCTAACGTCTTGCTCTATGGCAAGCCCAAACCGATAACCTTGCCCCCCAAGGTAAAATATCCACTTATTGCTTTGTTCATTTTGAGTGGTATTTCTGTAGTTATGAGTGGTGATAGAGGCGCAAGTCTTTATAACTGGGTCTGGGTAGTGGGACAAGAAGCCGGTATTTTTCTTCTGATGCTTTATTATGGTAGTAAGGGCCATCGACCACAGTTTTTGATGAAAACGTTCTTGGTTGCGGCAGCATTGGTAGCGGTTTATGGTATCTTGCAGTATTGCTACGGTATCGGTGTCAGTGATACAGCTTGGACAGATGCCAGTGCTTTTCCTGAGCTCAAGCGCCGAGCCGCTTCTACTTTGGTCAATCCCAATATTCTAGGGACCTTTTTGGTGACGGCCATTGCCTATTGTGTGGGAATTTTTGCTCCTCTTAGAGGTGGCAAAACTAGAATTGGACTTATTATTATTTTTGTCTTATGCTGCGCATGTGAAATGTTTACTTTTTCCAGAGGCAATTGGGTAGCTCTTTTTTGGGTGCTTTTGACTTTTGCAGCTTTTTTTTACCATCGTGCTTTGCTGCCACTTATTAGTGGTTGCTTGGTAGTGCTATATTTATGTTGGAATCTTCTCTCCCATAGAATTTTGTCAATTTTTGCTACAGAAGACACCTCAGTAGCGCTACGTTGGTCCTATTTGGAGAGCACTCTAGCTATGATTAAAGAGCATCCTTTGGGTGTGGGCTGGTATGGGTATCGGTTTGCTTGGCCGGAGTATGATTTCTATTTGCAGAATCCGGATGTTATTATGTATCATTGTCATAATCTTTATCTGAATATCACGGCGGAGCTAAGTATAATTGGGTTGGGTTTGTTTCTGTATCTCTTGTGGCAGTTCTTCAAGTTAGCACAGCATGTACGGCGTAATGCACGGTTGCGTTGGGTTCGTGGAATTGCCTGTGGCTATTTGGCTTCCTTGGTCGGTATTCTAATCAGTGGTTTGACCGATTACACTTTGTTTAATATTCAACTAGGTATGTTTTTTTGGTTAGGCAATGCTATGATTCTGACTCTCTATGCTCGTTATGAAGAGGCAGAATAAATATTGGAGTCGCTGGTTTCATTACTGGCGACTTTTTTCATTTTTCTTTACACAATAAGATAATAAGGGTAAAATTAAGGTAGATATGTGTGCTTTTAAGTAGAAAGAGCTTAAGGTACGGGAGGAAAATTATGGTAGGACTCAAGACAGTACAAAAAGCACTGCAGGCAGAAGTTTTGGCAGGAGCTCAGTATATGGACAAGGAAGCAGAGATGGCTTGCGGTGCTGATTTGATGAGTGACGTGTTGGCGTTTACCAAGCGCAAAACTTTGCTATTGACAGGTTTGGCTAATATGCAGGTAGTAAAAACAGCAGATGTCAGTGACCTTAGCGCTCTAGTTTTTGTGCGGGGCAAGGAGCCCACGCCAGAAATTTTGGCCGCGGCTGAGAGTAAGGGTTTGCCGGTCATGATGACGAAATACACTATGTTTGAGGCTTGTGGACGACTCTATGCCATAGGGTTGATTGGTTGTCCACCCAAGGGAGCGGAGGAGAGGCGATGAAGGTAGAGTATCAAGTTCCCGGTGGTGACTTCGATAGAGCTGGTGAGGCTTCGGCCAATATTAAGAAGCTTCTGCAGAGAATTGGAATACCAGCTGATGTAATTCGCAGGATTGCTATTGGTACTTATGAAGGAGAAATGAATTGTTTGATTCATGCCGGTGGCGGCCGGGTTGTTGCAGAGATTGAGCCTGAAGGTACGGTAATAATAATATCCGACCAAGGTCCTGGCATTCCGGATATTCAAAAGGCGATGCAAGAAGGTTGGTCGACGGCGCCGGATTATGTAAGAGCCATGGGCTTTGGTGCTGGCATGGGCTTGCCTAATATGATGAAATGCTCGGATGACTTTAATATTCAGTCTAAGGTGGGCGAAGGCTCAACGATAACGATGAAGTTTTTGTATAAATGACATTAATACTGAAGAAAATGGGTGGTAGATAATGGCGGAGAACTATCTTCATTCTGTTCACGTAATAAAAGAAGCATGTAATGGTTGCGTAGGATGCGTCAAAGTCTGTCCTACGGAAGCTATTCGTGTACGCCAAGGCAAGGCGGAGATAGTAGCTACACGCTGTATTGATTGTGGCGAGTGCATCAGACGTTGTCCTGAACATGCCTTAGTCGCTAAAGCAGATGCGTTGTCGGGTTTGCAGGGTTATAAATATAATGTAGCGTTGGCGACCCCCTCCTTGTATGCCCAGTTTAATGGGAATGTTCCTCGTGAAGCAGTTTGGCAAGGTTTGAAGGAATTAGGATTTGACGAAATATTTGACTTGTCGGCAGCCAGTGACTACATTTCAGCTGAGATTGCCCAGTATTTGCGCCAACATGCGCAAGGACGTAAACCTTTAATTTCTTCGGCTTGCCCCGCGGTGTTGCGTCTGATTCAGGTTAAATTTCCAGAGCTCATTAAGCAGGTTATTCCCGTCTTGGCTCCAGGGGAGGCAGCCGCTGTCTACAAAAGAAGCGAAGTATGCCAAAGAATGAATTTGCCACGAGAAGAGGTTGGGATTTGGTTTGTGACTCCTTGTCCGGCCAAAGGAACTAATATTCATCAGTCCGTAGATGTCAAGCATTCGGAGGTGAACGGCTCAATTAGCATTAGTTCTATTTTTGCCCAATTATCTGTAGCTGTAGCTAAGATTGGAGACGAATGTAAGAAGCAGGATAAAATTACCACGGGTTCTTCTTACGGGATAGGTTGGGGCGCTGGCGGCGGTGAAATCAAGGCAGCCGGGATTACTAATGCTTTGAGTGTGAATGGAGTGCGTGAGGTTTATGAACTCTTGGAGCAGGTGTCAATGAATAAGATGCCGGATGTTGACTATGTGGAGTGTTACATGTGTGCTGGAGGCTGTATTGGCGGACCTTTTGCTGCTGAGAATAGATTTGTGGCGCAAAAGAACTTGGACAAGCGCATACGGCGCATGCAGAGACTGGAGCCAACAGATAGGGAAGCGGCGATGGCTTTGAACATGAACTGCCCGGGATTTCCTACCTCGGAAGAGTATGTTAAGGTGTTGGAGCCGAGACCGATGATGCAGTTGGATGATGATATTACGGTAGCTATCAAGAAGTTGGGTGAAATGGAAAAGGTTTTGACGCATTTACCGGGATTAGATTGTGGTGCTTGTGGTGCCCCCAATTGTCAATCTTTGGCAGAGGATATAGTAAGGGGCGCTGCCCACGAGACGGATTGCATTTTTATTTTAAAGGCTAATGTTAGAAAATTTGCGCAAGGTATGATAGAATTGGCAACCCAAATTCCTCTAGTAAATGAACATGATGATAAAAATTTGGCAGAGAAGGGAAGCGACAAGGATGAAACTAAATGAAGTAGTTACTAAATTAAAGCTTCAACAAGTGACGAGTTTTGCCAAGTTGGATATGGTGGTACAGGGGGGATATGTTTCTGATTTGCTCAGCAATGTCATGGGTCAGGCTAAACCAGGTATGATTTGGGTGACGATGCAAGGACATCATAATATTGCTGCGGTGGGTTCGCTCATCGGGCTAGCTGCTATTATTGTAGCTGGTGATGCCAAAGTCGAACAGGATGCCATCGAGAAAGGGAATGACAATGACTTGCCTATTTTTGTGACTGCTTTGTCCAGCTATGATATTGTTGGCGCACTTAACAAATTGGGCGTCACTAATGAGCAAGAGAAAAAATGAAGGAATTACTAGCGGATTTTCATATTCATAGTTTATTGTCTCCCTGCGCAGAAGTAGAGATGACTCCACACCATATTATCTTGCGGGCGGCTCAGTATGGCATTGGTGCTGTTGCTATAACTGATCATAATGCTTCGGGGAATATTCCGGCGGCATTAGAAGCAGGTGCCCAATACGGTATTGTTGTCTTGCCGGGGATGGAAGTGGAGTGTGCAGAAGAGGCACATATCGTGGTACTTTTTGATACTATGGAGCAGATGGACGCCTGGCAACAGATAATAGATGCCTCGCGGAGCGGACTCAAAAATGTACCGGAAAAATTTGGTGGTCAGTTCGTGGTGGATGCCGAGGATAATTTTATCCGCGAAGAAGAGAAGATGCTTTTGGGTTCTTGTCGTCTTACGGCGGCTGAAGTAGTCGATAAATGTCACGCTCTGGGTGGTATATGTTGGGCTGCACATATAGACAAAAGGGCCTACAGTTTGCTGACACAACTGGGCTTTATTGGTAGCAGCCTGCAAATAGATGGAGCAGAGATTTCGAGGAATTCTTTGGCAGAGCTATCTGATAAGAAATTAAAACCTTTGGTGGATAATAAACCTTATCTTACAAATTCGGATGCCCATATGATTGACGATTTTATTCACGGGCCGAAGAATTTGCTTAGAGTGGAGCAGGTGAATACAACTGAAATCAAAAAAGCATTACAAAACATTGGCGGAAGAAGCCTGCAACCAGGGGCTTTTGTAACTGAAAAAGTGTAAAGTGTGTTATAAAATCTAATAAGTATATACTAATAACGAGAAAAAAGCATAAATAGTATTGCTTTTATTTTCTGCTTTTGTTATAGTAGACAAGTCAAATCTTACAGAAAAGAGAGGGAAAAGATGATGACCATGGAAAGTAAATGCGCCTGTGGCGGTGTTAACAAGGAAAAAACGAAGATTGATGAAATTCTCGCTAAATATCAAGGACAGAAGGGTGCTTTGATTCCAATTTTGCAAGAAGTGCAGAATTTGCACAATTATTTACCGGAGGAGGCTCTTGAATATGTTGCGCAAGAGACCAAGACCCCCATTAGCACGATTTATGGAGTAGTTACCTTTTACTCTCAATTTCATCTAAATCCACGTGGTAGGAATATTATCCGTGTGTGCCAAGGGACGGCTTGCCATGTGCGTGGCGGCAAACTCATTCTGGAAGCGGTAGAGAAAGAGCTTGGTATCAAAGCTGGACATACGACGGATGATTCACGTTTTACCTTAGAGACTATTGCTTGCATCGGTGCTTGTGGTTTGGCTCCGGTTATGCAGGTTAATGGTGATACTCACGGACGCTTGACTCCCAATGTGATACCGGCTATTTTGGCTAAATATAAATAATTATGAATGATATAGCTCTGCATATACTGGATATTATACAAAATTCTCTGGCAGCGGGAGCTAGTGTAATAACGCTCTATATTAATGAAGACTTGCTAGGTTTCCTAGTGTTTAGCGTGGAAGATAATGGCAAGGGTATGTCAGAGGAAATGGTGCAGCAGGTTTGCGACCCTTTTGTGACGACGAGAACGACGAGAAAAGTTGGCATGGGCTTGCCCCTGCTATCTATGACGACATCACAAAGTGGTGGGACTTTGTCGATAAAATCAAAATTAGGACAAGGGACAACAGTCAGAGCAACTTTTTGCAATGCTAATGTAGATAGGCCACCTCTGGGGGATGTGGTAAAAACAATCATAATTCTCTTGGTGGGTAATCCTCAGGTGCGTTTGATTGTGCATTATGGTGTAGGGACTTATAGTTTTACTTATGATACTCAAGAGATACAGCAAGTGTTGGGTCTAAAAGAGGTTGATTATAGCGTGCCGGAGCTTACGGCTTGGGTGCGAGAATATTTAACGCAAGAGATAACCAAAGTGAGGGAGGAAGGCGAGAAGAAATGAAAAGCTTAGAAGATTTAAAGGCTTTGAGAGAAAAATTGCAATCCGATATGAAGGTACGCCGTGAGGCTGGCACGAAAATTATTATTGGTATGGGTACTTGTGGTATTGCTGCCGGTGCTAGAGAAGTAATGGCCGCTATTTTGGATGAGCTATCCCTGCAAAATCTTAAAGATGTACAAGTGCAACAGACTGGTTGCATCGGCATGTGCGAAAAAGAAGTTTTGGTAGATGTTGTTAAGCCTGGCGAGCCTAGAATAACTTACGGCAAGGTAACACCCAAAGACGTCAAGAAAATTATCGTAGACCATGTTATGCATGGTAAGATTGTTGAAGAGTTGGTAGTAGGTAAAATAGAACAATAATTATAATTGAAGGGAGAGCAAAAAGATGATTCCCGAAAAACATATTAGAACAGACGTGCTGGTTTGTGGTGGTACCGGCTGTAAATCGGCAGGAAGTGCTGAAGTCATAGAAGCTTTTAAACGTGAGGTGGCCAAAAAAGGCTTGGAGGATGAAGTCGCTGTAGTACAAACAGGTTGCCATGGCTTTTGTGAGCATGGACCGCTGGTTATAGTTTATCCTGAGGGCACTTTTTACTGCCAAGTAACAGCGGCTGACGTGCCGGAAATAGTTGAGACCCATTTGTATAAGGGCAGGATTGTAGAGCGATTGCTGTACAGGGAGCCGATTACTCACGAGAGTGTCCCCAAATATTCTGAGATTGGTTTTTATAAGAAGCAAGAGCGACGTGTTTTGGCCAACTGCGGTGCTATCAATCCAGAGGATATTAATGAATATATTGCTGTCGGCGGGTATGAAGGCTTAATGAAAGCTTTGACTACTATGACACGCGAAGAAGTAGTAGAAGAAGTAAAGAAGTCTGGCTTGCGCGGTCGTGGCGGTGCAGGTTTTCCAACTGGACTAAAGTGGGGCTTCTGCAAAGCTTCTCTCGGCAAGAAAAAATATATTATTTGTAATGCTGATGAAGGAGACCCGGGCGCTTTTATGGATAGAAGCGTACTAGAAGGCGACCCTCATAAGATTTTGGAAGGCATGGCCATCGGTGCTTATGCTATTGGTGCGGATGAAGGCTATATTTATGTTAGAGCAGAGTATCCGCTGGCTATTAAGCGTCTTAAGATTGCTATTGCGCAAGCTGAGAAGACGGGTTTCTTGGGTGAGAACATTTTTGGTACAGGTTTTAGTTTTACACTGCATATCAAAGAAGGCGCCGGTGCTTTTGTGTGCGGTGAAGAGACCGCTTTGATGGCTTCCATTGAAGGCAGGAGAGGTATGCCTAGACCCAGACCGCCGTTCCCTGCGGTTGCCGGTTTGTGGGGCAAGCCTACCAATATTAATAATGTTGAAACTTGGGCCAATGTGCCTTTGATTATAGCTAAGGGTTCTGAATGGTATACTGCTTGTGGGACGCCAACTTCCCGTGGTACCAAGATTTTTGCATTAACGGGTAAGATTAATAATACTGGTTTGGCCGAGGTTCCCATGGGTATTACCATGAGGGAGATAATTTATGATATCGGTGGTGGTATCGTCGGCGGTAAGAAATTCAAGGCGGTTCAGATTGGTGGACCTTCCGGTGGTTGTTTGCCGGAGTCGATGCTGGATTTGCCGGTAGACTATGATTCGCTAATTGCAGCCGGAGCTATGATGGGCAGCGGTGGCTTGGTTGTAATGGATGAAGACACCTGTATGGTGGATGTGGCTAAGTTCTTCCTAAACTTCACCCAATCTGAGTCCTGCGGCAAATGCACTCCTTGTCGTGAAGGCACGAAGAGAATGTTGGAGATATTAACGAGAATTACCGAAGGTCAAGGCCGTGAGGGTGATATTGAGCTGTTGGAAGAATTAGCAGGTAATATTAAGGCATCGGCTTTGTGCGGTTTGGGACAGACTGCTCCTAATCCTGTTTTGAGTACCTTGAAATACTTCCGCAACGAATATGAGGCTCATATTAAGGAAAAACGTTGTCCTGCCGGTGCTTGTGCAAAATTAGCTAATTATGTTATTACCGACGCTTGTAAGGGCTGTGGCTTATGTGCCAGAAACTGTCCTGTAGGAGCAATTAGCGGTAAGATTAAAGAAAAACATGTAATTGATCAAGAAATATGTATTAAATGTGGTGCTTGTATGACGAATTGCCCCTTTAAGGCAATAACTAAAGGTTGAGGAGGTGCGGATTATGACAATGAATGCTAATAATATGGTTACTTTGACTATTAATGGTAAAAAAGTAGAGGCGAAGCAAAATACTAGTATTTTGTCCGCAGCTCGCTCTGCCGGTATTTATATTCCTACATTATGTTATCATCCTGATTTGAGAGCTGAAGGTGCTTGTCGCTTGTGTCTGGTAGAAGCTACCGGAGCGAGGGGATTAGTTGCGTCCTGTGTTTATCCCGTAGCAGATGGCATGGTGGTAGAGACTAATACGCCGAAGGTACGCGCGGCACGCAAGATGGTTATTGAGTTGCTGTTGGCTAATCATCCCAAGGATTGTCTGTCCTGCCAGAAGAGTATGGATTGCGAATTGCAAAAAATTGCTGCTGACCTCGGCGTACGTAAGATACGTTTTGAGGGCGGCGAAATGAAAGCTCATACTATTGATGATAGCAATCCTTCGTTGGTAAGAGATCAAGAGAAATGTATTTTGTGTGGCCGGTGTATTAGGGCTTGTGCTGATATTCAAGGGATGAATGTCTATAGTTTTGCTAGCCGTGGTTTCCACACTTTGGTTTCTACTGCTTTCGAACAAGGGCTAGAGAAGGTATCTTGTACTTATTGCGGGCAATGCGCTAACTATTGTCCTACAGGTGCTATCGTGGAAAAGGACGATACAGCTAAGGTTTGGGCAGCTATTCATGACAAAACTAAACATGTGGTAGTACAAACAGCTCCTTCCGTGCGCGTAGCACTGGGAGAAGAGTTTGGTATGGCTCCAGGTGAGGTAGTGACTGGTAAAATGGTGGCTGGCCTGCGTCGTCTAGGTTTTGACAAGGTCTTTGATACTAATTTCTCGGCAGATTTGACCATTATGGAAGAAGGCTATGAATTTATTGACAGACTTACTAACAACGGTGTGCTGCCCATGATTACTTCTTGCAGTCCTGGCTGGGTTAATATGATAGAGCAACGCTATCCCGACCTGTTGCCACATCTATCTACGGCTAAATCACCTCAAGCTATGTTTGGAGCTGTGACTAAGACCTATTATGCGCAAAAAGCGGGCATAGACCCTAAGGATATTGTTTCTGTTTCTATTATGCCTTGTACTGCCAAAAAAGCAGAAGCAGCTCGTCCTGAGATGTGTGACAGCGGCTATAGAGATGTAGATGTTGTTATTACAACTAGAGAATTGGGCCGTATGCTTAGAGAAGTAGGAATTGAGTTTGGTT
>JAQUUF010000193.1 GCA_028693975.1 Acidaminococcaceae bacterium | reverse complement strand
CTTGGTAGCTGCTAATTTCAAGATATTCTCTTCTAGAATCATAGCGCAAGCATACTCGCCGTTCAATAATTTAGTTTGGATAGCGCTATTACCTTCTTCTACGTGAATATCATTAGCTTTTAGCTTATCAAAATATTCCCAGCCGTATTTGTCAGCCAAAGCACCAACTGCCACATATGCAGTGCCGCTGAGCATCGGGCTAGGCATAGCAATCTTGCCCTTCCATTTCGGGTCAAGCAAATCTTTCCAGCTCTTAGGAGCATCTTCTGCTTTGAGCTTGTCACTGTTGTAAGCAATAATCATATTGGAAATACGTACAGCAGACCAAGCGCCGTTCTTATCCTTGGAAGAAATAACATCTTTCAAATTAGGAGAAACATAGTCTAGCAGATGTTTATCTTTTTGCATTTTGAGATAGTAAGAAGGATCAGCAACCATTAATACGTCGGCACCAATCTTATTGGCTTTGAATTCACCGGCCATCTTTGTCTTTACTTTCTCTGTGCCGCCTTGGAACCAAGTTAGCTTCAAATCAGGGAATGCTTTTGCTACATTTGGTTTACACATATTGTCGATAATATCAGGGTAGATGGAGGTATAAACCATCACATCACCTTTGGGGCCACCCTTGCCTCCGGCAGGAGCTGCCTTTTTATCCCCGCCGCCACAGCCTGCAACTACGCCCAGAGCCATGACAGTTGCCGCTATTGCCAACCATTTCGTCTTTTTCACTAACATCCTCTCCTTTGTTTTGAAATATAATATACACTACTACTTTAAATGTTCTGCTCTATATATAAAATTCCTGCTTACAAAGTTTACAAATTTTTCATAAATTTCACAGATTTGTGAAAACTGTAACCCTATGGGACATTACCGCTCCCTGCCTAAAATATTAATTTCCCAGCAAGGAATATACGGATGCCGCCTCAGAAAAAGCTCGTAATGCGGCTGCAAACCCCAGAGCAAAAGCGGCAATTGCCAGATATCATTATCGTGGTGGTACGCCGCTACAAAGAGCTTGGGGCAATCACGCTCCAGACACTTCGCCGCCCCCAGCAAAGCCTCGTATTCCGCCCCTTCTACATCCATCTTAATATAAGTAGCTTGAGGGACTGTTTCCGCTGCCACAAGGGCATCCACCGACGTTACAGGCACTGTCTTAGTTCCCGACGACGCCAAAGAGGACATACGCCCCCCTCTTTGGTAAAAATTATAACTACCGGGAGCACTCCAAATACCTTTGGCCACTAACTTAGTCCGTGGCAACTGCTCCTCTTGTAAAAACTTCTCTAATTTCTTGCAATTTTTGGCGTCTGGTTCTACAGCAATTATGCGCCTATAAGAATCCGAGGTCAGCTGCAAAAACTCCCTCACCGTATCACCGTCATAAGCACCAAGGTCAATATAACTCTCGTCTTTGCCCCAGGTGAAAATAGCACCTAGGTCCTGTCGCCGCGCAGAAACACTCTCCCACAGGTATTGCAATTTGCCGCTTAGTTTGTAATTAATAATTGCCGCAAAAACCTCTCTGGAGCGCACATCCGCCAGACGCTCATAAACTGTCTGCAACGGTGCCTCGTACTTAGACAACCAGGCGAAATCTACTACCTCGTCGCCCTCAAAGAGAGCCACATGAGGTGCATAAACCTCATGCTGCTCCTCCAGCTTACGAAAATGCTCTAACATCAGCGGTGATTCGCTGGCAAAGCAGAGCAAAATAACAAAATCACCCCACTCTTCTACCGCCACCGCATATGTTTTGACCGGATAACTGCGGAAGGTCTGGCCCCTGACAAAAGCATCACTAGCAAAGACTCCCACCACGGGAATCTTCTCGGCCAAGCATTTATCCAAAATTCTATCAGCACCATTACCCATCCCATACAGAACGATAGGCTTAGTAACCAGTTTTAATTTTTCCCAGAGAGTCTCTTCTTCTTGTATAAAATCTAGCATTTACGCCGCCTTTACTACACTATTTTTATTTTGTTGCGCCCAACCCTGCATCTGAGCCGCAAAAGCCGCTGCGCAATCACTGATAGAGCCGAAGCCTACCGCATCAATGCCATAAAACCTAGCCAAATGAATATCTTCATAATACACATCACTATAGACATCATTATCCACCGTCAAGAAATGCGTATCATCCACTACGCCCCTTTGCTGTACCAGATAGAGCGCTCCGGCTAGTAAATCAGCCCGATACTCAGGTTTATCACTATTTATCGTGTTTTTGAAGGTATAGCTCCAGTTGCCATCACGCACTGTAGCGGTACTGCCATCTTTGCTTGTAGTTACCTTAGCTCTGATATGCAAGGCCTCAATAGCCTTCAAGTTCTTCGCCATACGCACCTTGGGCTCCGGGTGAGAGGCAAATAGTCCATAGCCCGGATTGCCGTCGCGTACGGACAAATCATTCAGCTTGCTCATGGTCACATAAATACTGTAGGGATTATAGCCTGCTTTTGAGGTCAGCAGGAAGCCCTGCTCATCGGCTTCGCGCTCGTCGGCTCTG
>JAQUUF010000192.1 GCA_028693975.1 Acidaminococcaceae bacterium | reverse complement strand
GTCAGCAAAGAGCTCTTCGGTGCTGCGAGCATACGCTGCCTCATGAGGCAAACTCTTCAAAGGCAAGTGCTCAAGAATAACCGTTATTTGTGTCTTAGTTGCTTCTACTTCAGTTTCTTCTGCTGGTTGCAGCAATGACTCTATTTGGGCTAAAAGCTGCTCTCCCTTATTCGTTTGGGCCTGCCAATAAAGTTCCTTGCCAACCAAATAAGTCAGCACATCGCCTTGCGGCTGAGCCGGGTTAATACCATAAACAGTACAGAAGCAAGTCTCCTCCGGCTCATTACAAGCCAAAGTGATAATGGTACAATGCTCGCGACGAGCTTGATAAAATTCATCTACCGGTGCTTGCAAGAACACCTTATCCAAGATAGCAAAGCTTGCAACATCACAGCCACGGACACCGAAAATAACAGTATCCTGCTCTGGTAGAGGCTCTGCCTTGAGTTCTAATTGCTTACCTTGCGTGGTGAAATCCATTAAATTCTCCACTTGCGGGAAGAACACACTCTTGGCGGACTTGGCAGTAAGCACATGTCGCAGTTCTAACTGACCTAATGACTTCTCTTCATCCCAACGCTCAAAGTTAACCGCACCAGCCTTCTTCAAAGGAGCATAAACCTCAGCTTGCTTGCTCAAGTTAGTTAGCACTTGTGGCAGAGCAGTTAGATTAATCTTTAGCATGGCTCTCCCTCCTTTGTTCTAGTACCGTGGATTCTACATCGTTGAGCTGATAGGTCAAAAGTGGTGATGGTGCATCGCTCTTATCCCCAGCTTGGTATGGGCCATATAACTCATTAATATCTCTCATGAAATGTAGATTCAATAGCCCCAACTTAATTCCTTGGGGACAAACACGCTCACACTCACCGCAACCTGTACAACGGCCTGCCACATGATACGCGCGAATAATATGATAGACTTGTTCTTCCGCACTAGTAGCATTGGCTTTGGTAGCAAAAGGCTCTTTCTTATTATCAAAAATACATTGCTCACAGGTGCAAGCAGGACATACATCCTTACAAGCATTGCAGCGAATGCATTTGCTTAGTTCTTGCTGCCAAAAAGCAAATCTTTCTTTTACTGGCAACGCTTCAATTTTCTCCAAGGCTTGGAGCGGATTAAAAGGTGGATGTTTGACTACCATAGGCTCACCTAGAGTTTTATCGGCAAGCATATATTCCGGTCCTTTGCAAGCCATACATTTGGCCAACAGTACATCCTGTTTGTCGATAGTTTTACTACCATACATGGTTGTAACTTCTAGCTTGTCGTCTATAGCAGTAATATCTGTGATGCCCTTAATGCCTCGTAACTTCAACATACGTACGTCAACCATGCCACTGCAAGAAATACCGTAGATGATGACCTTCTCGCGGTCTACTCTGTGTTCTTTGATTAATTCTCGCATACTATAAGTATCGCAAGGCCGCAAAAAAACTGCTATTTTGGTTTCAAATTTAAGTTGTTTGAAAGCCAACTTACTTAAATTAGCTCCACAAAATTCATCATAAATAATGTTTTCGCACTCTTGTACGGTATGAAAGACTGTAGGTACACCTTCATAGGCCGCACCGCCGTTAGACCATGCTAAGACAGCACTAACGCTTTGCTCCGTCAAGAGCTGTATGGCTTCTTGTTTAATTAAGGCTGCTATTTTTTGCATCGTAGATCCCTCAACTTTACATTCTCGCCTAATTCTTGGATGGTAGCTGTAAAATCAGTCATCACTTGAGCGAATTTATTGCCTTCTGCCGCACTAATCCATTCCAACCGCAGCCTTCTGCCGTCTACACCCATGAAATCCAAAAGACTCATGAGCAAGGTCATACGACGTCTGGTAAAATAGTTCCCTTGTGTATAATGACAATCTCCTGGGTGACAGCCAGCTATAATCACACCATCTGCTCCCTGAGTAAAAGCCCTAAGAATAAAAGTAGGGTTAACCCTGCAAGAGCAAGGAACGCGGATTATTTTCACATTGGCAGGATACGATTTGCGAGCAGTACCTGCCATATCAGCACCGGCATAGCTACACCAATTGCAGCAAAATGCCACTATGCGTGGTTGGAATTCTTTTGTTGTCGTCTCTAACATAGAGTATCCACCTCCGCCAGAATTTCCTTATTGGTAAACCCTTTCAAATCCATGGCCCCGGAAGGACAAGCTACTGTGCAAGCACCACAACCTTGGCAAAGAGCTTCGTTCACTTCTACCACCGTGCGTTTCTCTCTCTTGCCTTCTACCATGACTTCTTTTTCAATAGGGCTAATAGCATTATAGGGACAGACATCTATACAGCCCAAATCGCCGGCACAAATCGTTGCATCGCAGTGTGCCACGCAAGGATTGGTCATTAATTTATCTTTGCTCAAGAGTCCTATTACCTTGGCAGCCGCTGCTCCTGCCTGGGCTACCGTCTCTGGTATATCCTTGGGTCCTTGGCAAGTACCAGCCAAGAAAACTCCTGCTGTGGGACTCTCCACCGGACGCAATTTGGGATGAGCTTCGGTAAAGAAATCATTAGTATCCATGCTAGCTGTGAACAGGGTACCTAGGCGTCTC
>JAQUUF010000025.1 GCA_028693975.1 Acidaminococcaceae bacterium | reverse complement strand
ATGACTATCAAACCAAAACATTAACACAAATTGATTTTGGTAATAATGCGCCCTATGTAGAAAATAATATTCCTGAGGCATTTATTGAAACAGGTGTTATTCATCCTGTTTCTAAGGAGGCTTACCTGGAATTATTTAACAAACTTCGTCGTGGAGATAAAGAAGTTACTATTATCGCTAAGGTTAAAAATAGATGGGATACTGCCTATAATTGGGTAAAAATAACTTATGCTAATGTTTTTAATGAGCAGCACAAACCTTGTAAGGCTATTGGGATAATTGAAAATATTAATGCTACCAAAGAGGCTATGGACAAGGCTGAAGACATTAATAGTTATTTGAATCTGGTATCAGCAGACGCTATTTATACTTGGACGGCGGACCTTACGGCTAATGATATGCTCAAAATTGATAGAACTCTGTGTGAATTAGCCGGAGTGCCGGATAATTGCAGCTACAGTGATTTGATGGAGGCTATCAGTGCGCATCTGGTGGAGCTGGAGTGGAGCAGTGAGTTCCATGATTTAACTTTGCGTATTAATCTTATTAGAGCCTATAATGATGCGCGTAGAACTCTGTCCTTCGCTTTCCAGACACGCGATATCAAAGGTGATTTGACTTGGCATATGATTAGTATCAGCTTGACTAAGAGTAAGGTGACCGGTAATATTTGTGCCTTGTTTATTGTCAAGGATATTAATCTCAAAAAGGAATATGAACTAAGTCTTAAGACCCTAGCCGAAAGAGATACATTGACTTATCTTTATAATCGCCACACTTTTAGTGAATTACTAGAGGAAGTAATCAAAGGACACCAGAAACAAAAAAGTAATACAGTGGTATTGTTACTACAGATAAGTGGTTTTATGGAGCTAAACGAAAGTATGGGCCAAGCTTTTGGTGATGATATTATTCGACAGATAGCAGAACATATTGTGGCTTTTTGTTCTGGTGATGACCTGATAGGAAGAATTGGTGTCAGCGCTTTTGCCATAGAATTAAGTAATATTCATACTTCGGGTGATGCCCTTAAATTTGCTAATAGTTTGCTTAAACTTTTCAAATTAATGTTTAATAAAAATCCCAAGACCAAATCTTTGAACTTTGGTATCGGCATTACCCAACTTGGGCAGAAGATATTAGAGGCTGAGGAAATATATGCGCAATTGCGTGAAGCAGAGCGAGTAGCGCAGGATATCGGTCGCTATCAAGCCATAGTGTATGGACAATACATTAGAAAGTTTGATGCCAGAAGTGAAGTGCAAGAGGAGTATTTGGCCAATGAATTAGACGAATTGATTTATGTGGTTAATTTGCGCACTTACAATCTAATATATGTTAATCAAGCATTTAAAGATTATTTTCACGTGCAACCAGGTGATTATACTAGGGCCAAGTGTTATGAGGTAATACATCAAAGTGGTACTGTTTGCAGTTTTTGCCCAGCTAAGCATATCAATAATGTCGGTTTTACCTGTTGGACGCCGGCGCATAAGAGCAGGAATAATTATATCTATAAGGGTAAAGCTATATCTTGGTATGGTATGTCTGCGATGCTGATTGTTGCTATGAAAATGGGTGATGATTATACACTGCCGCAGTGATAATAATATTAAGCGCTCTGACTTTTATGCCCGAGCGCTTTTGTTATAAATACGAACGAAAGGGTGCAGGGCAACAGAAAAGTTCACAATATTCATTGACAGACATCATAGCCCTTGGTAAAATTAAAGAGTATTAAAAAAGTATATATATTAGTAGAAAGAGGAGCAGAAGAGTCATTAGTTACATACAAGATGAACTGGTTGCTGCTTTTTTTATTTTAGGGGGATGGAATAGTATGAAAGTTGCAATAATTATGGGCAGCAATTCTGATTGGCCTATTCTTAAGCCAGCTGAGCAGGTATTGCGTACTTATGGTGTTGAGGTAGAGGTGGTGGTAGCTTCTGCTCATAGAACACCTGATTTAGTGCACGAATTTGCAGCTACAGCTAGGGCACGTGGAGTGGAGGTTATCATTGCCGCTGCCGGTGCCGCAGCTCACTTAGGTGGTGTTATTGCGGCCTACACAACGCTTCCTGTTATTGGCATTCCCATTAACGCTACGCCTTTGGCAGGAATGGATTCACTTTTAAGTTTTGTTCAAATGCCTTCTGGCATACCCGTGGCCACTATGGCCATTAATGGAGCCAAAAATGCTGCTATTTTTGCGGTGCAGATTTTGGCATTGAAATATCCTGCACTAGTGGAGAAGATGGCAGAAGAGCGTGTTAAGATGCAAGAAGAAGTTGCGGCCAAAGGTGCCAAATTGGCTGCTGAGAGAGCAGAAGATAAATAATTATGTGGGATGAGGAGAAAGAGATGACAAAAGGTATAGACCTTGAAGATGACAAATTACATGAAGAGTGTGGTGTGTTCGGCATCTACTCACACAAAGAGAATGTAGCACTCAATACTTATTGGGGACTTTATGCCTTGCAGCATAGGGGTCAGGAAAGTGCTGGCATTGCCGTCAGTGATGGTAATAATATGGATATCAAAAAAGGCATGGGCTTGGTAGCCGATGTTTTTAAAGATGGGGTAGGGGAATTGAGTGGTCATATAGCGGTTGGTCATGTACGCTATTCTACTACAGGTGCCAGCTTATCTTATAATGTACAGCCATTGAAAGTGTATTACGATGGTGGCAACTTAGCCTTGGTCCACAATGGCAATTTGACTAATGCTGTAGAGCTACGCAATGTCTTAGCCAAAGAAGGTGCAGTGTTCCAAACTACGGTAGATAGCGAAGCGGTCCTAACGCTCATTGCTCGCTCCCGAGAAAAAACTTTGGGAGGACGAGTAGCTGAGGCGGCCAATAAGATTAAAGGAGCTTTTGCTTTCTTAATTATGAACGATTCACAACTGGTAGCCGTGCGAGACCCCTATGGTTTCCGCCCTTTATGTTTGGGACGTATGGAAGATGGCTGGGTAGTTGCTTCTGAGACTTGTGCTTTAGATTTGGTAGGTGCTAAGTTAGTCCGTGATGTGTTGCCGGGTGAGATGCTTATCATCGATAGTGATACAGAAGAACCCAAGAGTGTGATGTATTGCGAAGCACAACCCAAGCAAACAGCTCATTGCATTTTTGAATTTGTCTATTTTGCTCGTCCGGACAGCATTATGGATGGACAAAGCATTTATCAGGCTAGAATTAATATGGGCCGCGCTCTTGCACGTGAGACCAAACATATTCATGCTGATGTGGTTATATCAGTGCCGGATTCAGGTACGCCTGCTGCCATTGGCTATGGGCTCGAAGCGGGAATTCCTTTCTTGGAAGGTCTGACCAAGAACAAATATATTGGCAGAACCTTCATTCAGCCTACGCAAAAACAAAGACTGAATGCGGTTAAAATTAAATTAAACGTCAATAAACCTTTAGTGGAGGGCAAATCTGTTGTAATGGTGGATGACTCCATCGTGCGTGGCACTACTAGCGGCAAGATTGTTCAATTGCTGAAGGATGCAGGTGCCAAAGAAGTGCATGTATGTATTAGTTCGCCGCCTGTTACCGACCCTTGCTATTATGGTATCGACACTTCAGTACGCAAGGAACTAATTGCGTCAACTAAGACGGTAGAAGAAATAAGAGATTACATTAAAGCTGATAGTTTGCACTACATTTCTATGGAGGGAATGAAACAGGCTTTGACTGAATTACAGGGTTCTGGTATATGCTGTGCTTGCTTCAATGCTGACTATCCTGATAATGCAGAAGATACGGTACGTCAAGGGACCAAGTTCTTGTTTGATAAAGTACATTGCTAAAAAGAAAAAATATTATACAAGGAGAAAACAAAGTGACTGAAAAAAAACAAATGACTTACGCAGACGCTGGCGTGGATATTGATGCCGGTAACAAAGCGGTCGAATTAATGAAAGAGAGTGTGCGTGCTTCCTATCGGCCGGAGGTAATAGGTGATTTGGGTGGTTTTGGTGGTCTGTTTGCCCTGCAAAGTGGCAAATATAAAGAACCTATTTTGGTCTCTGGTACCGATGGCGTTGGTACCAAACTTAAGTTAGCTTTCTTGATGGATAAGCATGACACTGTGGGTCAAGATGCTGTTGCTATGTGTGTTAATGACATTTTGGTACAAGGTGCTGAGCCCTTGTTTTTCTTGGATTATATTGCCGTTGACAAAGTCCATGCTGAGCGTGTAGCGGACCTAGTCAAGGGTGTTGCCAATGCCTGCAAAGAATCAGGCTGCGCTTTGGTAGGTGGAGAGACAGCTGAGATGGCAGGCTTTTATGCCCAAGACGAGTATGATATTGCCGGTTTTTGTGTAGGCGTAGTTGATAAGAGCAAGATGATTACCGGAGATAAGGTGCAAGCTGGCGACGTGCTTTTGGGCTTGCCTTCTTCTGGAGTGCATTCCAATGGTTTTAGCCTAGTGCGTAAAATTTGCTTTGATGTGATGGGTTACACCGTTGCTACTAAGATTCCTGAGTTTGACAATAGGACTTTGGGTGAAGTGCTGATTACTCCTACCAGACTTTATCCTAAAGTATGTTTGCCTTTGATTGAGAAGTTCAATCTGCATGGTATGGTGCATATTACCGGTGGGGGTTTCTATGAGAATATTCCACGTATTTTGCCGGAAGAATGCGATGCTTTGGTGAATGCAGACGCTTGGCAGATGCCGGTCGTATTTAAGATGTTGCAAGAATGGGGCAATGTACCTTGGCGCGAAATGTATCATACCTTCAATATGGGTGTAGGTATGGTTCTAGTAGTAGGCGCAGAAGAAGCCGATGCTGTAAGAGCGCATTTGGCGGCTGCAGGAGAGACTTACTATGAATTGGGTTCAGTAGTGCCGGGAACCAAGAAAACCATTATGAAAGGCGGAGTTTTTGGTGACTAAGCGGAGAATTGGCGTAATCGTCAGTGGTAGGGGTAGCAATCTACAAGCTATTTTGGAGGCCATTAAGCAAGATGATATTAATGGCGAGGTTGTTGTTGTCATTAGTGACAAAGAAGATGCTTATGCTTTGACACGTGCAGCTGAGGCTCATATTCATCATGTGGCTGTTAGTCGTAAAGCTTGTGTAGATAAAACTGATTTTGAAAATAAAATTGACGCAGCCTTGCGTGAGCAACAAGTAGAATTAGTGGTGCTGGCTGGGTTCATGCGTATTCTTAGTAGTAGCTTTGTCTCCAAGTGGAAAAATGCCGTTATTAATATTCATCCGGCACTTCTTCCGGCTTTTAAGGGACTTGATGCGCAAGGGCAGGCTTTGGAGTACGGAGTCAAGGTGGCAGGTTGCACAGTTCATTTTGTTGATGAAGGTATGGACACAGGACCGATTATTTTGCAAAAAGTAGTGCCAGCTTACGCGGAAGATACCCATGATACTTTGGCTGATAGAATTTTGGAACAAGAACATTTGGCCTTGCCAGAGGCTGTGGGACTCTGGTGTGCCGATAAATTAGAAGTTCGTGGCCGTAAGGTCTTTATTAAGAAATAAAAATGAGGTGATTAAAATGGCAATCAAAAGAGCGTTGTTAAGTGTATCGGACAAGACAGGCATCGTTGAATTAGCCAGATTCCTGCATGGTATCGGTGTGGAAATTATTTCTACAGGTGGTACTATGAAGACGATAAAAGATGCCGGTATACCTGTTACCTATGTGAGTGATGTTACGGGATTCCCAGAGATCATGGATGGAAGAGTCAAGACCTTGAATCCCAAGATCCATGGTGGTATTTTGGCAGTACGCAGTAATCCTGAGCATATGGCGGCATTGGCGGAGCATGGTATTCAACCGATTGACTTGGTTGTAGTTAATCTCTATCCTTTTGAAGCTACTATTGCTAAGAGCGGCGTAACAGAGGCCGAAGCAATTGAAAATATAGATATCGGTGGTCCTGCTATGTTGCGCGCGGCAGCAAAGAATTTCCATGATGTTATTATTGTTACTAATCCTGCTCGCTACAGCAGCTTAATTGCTATGCTAAGCCAGCACGGTGATGCTGATATTAAGACTCGTAAGACTTTGGCCAAAGAGGCTTTTGCCCATACTTCTGAATATGATGCCGCGATTAGTGCCTACCTTACTAAGAGATTAGCGGAGGGCAAATAATGCGTGTATTAGTTCTTGGCAGTGGTGGCAGAGAGCATGCATTGGTATGGAAACTAGCTCAAAGCCCTAGCGTGGATAAGCTTTTTGTGGCACCGGGTAACCCAGGTATGCAAGATTTGGCAGAAAGTGTTGCTTTGTCTTTGGATAATTTGGACGAACTAGCAGATTTTGCTCAGCAAGAAAAAATAGATTTAACCGTCGTTGGGCCTGAGGTACCGCTGGTAGAAGGTATTAGTGATATTTTCGAGGCTAGAGGTTTGGCAATTTTTGGCCCTAGTGCCCAAGCGGCCGAAGTGGAAGGCTCCAAGGCTTTTTCCAAAGAATTGATGGCTAAGTACAATATCCCTACTGCTTTTTTTAAGATTTGTCATACTGAAGAAGAAGCTAAGGCTTTTGTAGAGGCCAAAGGTGCTCCTATAGTCGTTAAGGCAGATGGCTTGGCGGCAGGCAAGGGTGTAGTGGTTGCCATGACTAAGGAAGAGGCTTTTGCTGCGATTGATAGCATGATGGCTGGACACAAATTTGGTGCGGCTGGCGCCCAAGTTGTCATAGAGGAATTCATGGAGGGAGAGGAAGCTTCCCTTCTAGCTTTTACTGATGGTAAGACCATAGTACCTATGATTGCGGCACAGGACCATAAACGTGTTAATGATAATGATGAAGGCCCCAATACTGGTGGCATGGGGGCTTACGCACCTGCTCCGGTTATGACAGAAGAGCTAAGGCAAAAAGCTGTAGATACTGTCTTGGAGCCGGTAATACAAGCACTGGCGGCAGAAGGGCGACCCTACAAAGGTTGTCTCTATGCTGGACTTATGATTAACGGCGACGATATTAAAGTCGTGGAATTTAATGCTCGTTTTGGGGACCCTGAAACCCAAGTAGTGTTGCCGCTTTTAGACGGTGACTTGGCTAAGATTATGCTGGGTTGTGCTCAGGGCAATTTGGACCCATCTTGGGTTCAATGGTCCAAGCAAGCTGCAGTTTGTGTGATTATGGCTTCCGGTGGTTACCCCAATAGCTATGCTAAGGGGAAGGTTATTAATGGTCTAGCCAAGGTGGCACAGTTGCCTGATGTAGTAGTATTTCATGCTGGCACGTCAGTGGCCGATGGTCAGATTGTGACCGCTGGAGGACGTGTCCTAGGTGTCACAGCTGTGGGGCAGGACATAGCTTCTGCTGTAGATAAGGCCTATAAAGCTGTATCTGAGTTAGATTTTGAGCAAGCACATTATCGTCACGATATTGCTTGGCGGGCGCTAAAACGTAAATAAAGTTACAAAGAATACAAATAAAGTTGTAAAGATGATTGCTATTAGTATCTGTTGGTGGTAAAATATATGAAATACTTTTAAAAGGGAGGATTACAATGGCTTTTATTTATGAAAAGGCGGCACATACTTTTAGCGAATACTTGCTTGTTCCAGGCTATTCTTCTAAAGAATGCGTACCCATTAATGTTGATTTAAGTACTCCGTTGGTTAAGTTTAGAAAAGGCGAGGAACCGGCTATTAAGTTGAATATCCCCATGGTTTCGGCAATTATGCAATCGGTTTCAGATGACAATATGGCCATTGCTCTTTCCAAAGAAGGCGGTGTTTCCTTCATCTTTGGTTCTCAAAGCATTGAGAATGAAGCGGCTATGATTGCTAGAGTCAAGAGCTACAGAGCTGGTTTTGTAACTAGTGATTCTAATATTTCTCCTACATCCACTTTGGCAGATGTTCTAGCATTAAAAGAAAAAACTGGCCATTCTACTATGGCTGTTACTTCCGATGGTACTGTTAATGGCAAACTGGTAGGTATTGTGACTAGTCGTGACTATCGCGTAAGCCGCATGACTATGGAGCAAAAGGTAGAAACCTTTATGACCCCTATTGATGAGATGATTGTGGCTAAGCATAACACAAGTCTGAAAGAAGCCAATAATATTATCTGGGATAACAAGCTCAATACTTTGCCTGTCGTTGATGATGAAGGCAGATTGTTGTATATGGTATTCCGTAAGGACTATTCTTCTCATAAGGAATATCCCTTAGAGTTATTAGATGATAAAAAACGTCATATTGTTGGCGCCGGTATTAATACCAGAGATTATGCAGAGCGTGTTCCTGCTTTGGTGGAAGCTGGTGCAGATGTTTTGTGCATTGATTCCTCTGAAGGTTTCAGCGAATGGCAAAAGATTACTATTGACTGGATTCGTGCCAAGTATGGCGATAGCGTCAAAGTTGGCGCCGGTAATGTAGTAGATGCAGAAGGATTCCGCTTCTTGGCTGAAGCTGGTGCAGATTTTGTCAAAGTCGGTATTGGTGGTGGTTCTATTTGTATCACTCGTGAGCAAAAAGGTATTGGCCGCGGCCAAGCTACTGCGATTATTGAGGTAGCTAAGGCTCGTGATGAATACTATACTGAGACTGGTATTTATGTGCCAATTTGTTCTGATGGTGGCATAGTTTATGATTATCATATGACCTTAGCTTTGGCTATGGGTGCAGATTTCATGATGTTGGGTCGTTATTTTGCCCGTTTTGATGAGTCTCCTACCAATAAAGTTAATGTCAATGGTACCTACATGAAGGAATATTGGGGTGAAGGTTCCAACCGTGCTCGTAACTGGCAAAGATATGACATGGGCGGTGCTGCCAAATTGTCTTTTGAAGAGGGCGTTGATTCCTATGTTCCTTATGCTGGTGGTTTGAAAGATAATGTTAATCTGAGCCTCAGCAAGATTCGCTCCACTATGTGTAACTGTGGTGCTTTGAATATTCCTGAGTTGCAAGAGAGGGCTAAGTTGACTTTGGTTTCTTCTACTAGTTTGGTAGAAGGCGGAGCACATGATGTTGTTCTTAAGGATGCGGGATTTAATAATTATCCCAAATAATTAATTGAGGGGGAAGAGAAATGAGTATTTCTAAAAAGTTTTTAACAATTGCTTTATGTGGTTTGATGGTTTTGGGTGCTGCTTTGGCAGGCGGTTGCGGTGGCGGAGACAAGAAAGCTGCTCCTGCTAAGAAGGTTTTGAAAGTTGGTATGGAGTGCGGTTATGCTCCTTATAACTGGACCCAGACCAATGATAAAAACGGAGCTGTCAAAATTGCTGGCAGTTCTGAATATGCTTATGGCTATGATGTAATCATGGCCAAAGAGATGGCTAAGGCTTGTGGGGCAGAATTAGAAATTCATAAGATTGAATGGGATGGCTTGGCTCCTGCTGTAGCTTCCGGTAAGATTGATGCAGCTATTTGTGGCATGAGCATTACCTCCAAGAGAAAACAAACTGTTGATTTTACTGCTCCGTACTACTATGCTAATGTAGTCGGTCTAGTGAAAAAAGGTACTCCTCAAGCTAATGCAAAGAGTGTGGCTGACTTGAAGGGCGCTGTGGCAACTTCTCAATTAAACACTATTTGGTACGACCAAATTGACCAAATTCCTAATGTAACTAAGCTTCCTGGTATTGAAAACGTACCTGGTATGATTGTTGCTTTAACCAGCGGCAAATGCAATTTGATTGTTACCGATATTCCTACAGCTATGGCAGCTTCTTATGCTAACAAAGATTTGCAAGTTTTGGAATTTGCAGCTGATAAGGGCTTCAAGACTTCTAAGGAAGATGTAGAAATTGGTATTGCTGTTAAGAAAGGCAACAAAGAATTAGTTGATGCTATGAACAAAAAATTAACGACCATGAAAGAAGCAGACTTTAAAAAGATTATGGAAGAAGCTATTAAAGTTCAACCTTTGGCCAAATAATGCAGATGTAGAGAGGCGGCTCTGCCGCCTCTTTGTAGCTCTGACGGACTCTTAGACGTCTGAACTAAAAGATAGGTGGGATTTTAGTGGAAACGATGCCTACAGGATTTTTGAGTTGGGTAATATTCCTTTTGGATAAATATTGGGTGCTTTTCCTCAAAGGAGCAGGTGTAACCTTACTGCTAGCTTTGGTAGGTACTTTTATCGGTTGTATTATAGGGTTAGTTGTTGGTGTTATTCAAACAATTCCTGTTAATAAAAACGATACCTTGCTCAAACGTCACTCAATAGGACTAGTGAAATGGCTGCTCTCCGCATATGTTGAAATATTCAGAGGGACGCCAATGATTGTGCAGGCCATGGTAGTGTACTATGGCAGCATGAGCATGTTTAACATTGATATGTCAGCCATGTTTGCCGGATTTTTGGTAGTATCTATTAATACCGGTGCTTATATGGCAGAATCAGTACGTGGCGGTATTATTTCTGTCGATGATGGACAGAGGGAAGCAGCTGTAGCTATTGGCATGACGCATTTTCAAGCTATGTTTGCTGTTATCTTACCTCAAGCTCTGCGGAATATTATGCCGCAGATTGGTAACAACCTTATTATTAATATTAAAGATACCTCGGTTTTGAACGTTATCTCCGTAACCGAATTGTATTTTAGCTCCAAATCGGCAGCTGGTGTTTATTACAGATATTTTGAAGTATTCTTTATTACATGTGTTATTTATTTTGTGATGACGTTTACTGCTTCCCGTCTTTTGCGTATCTGGGAAAAGAAAATGGATGGTCCATCAGATTATCAGTTGGTAGAAGGTGACCCCATGCAGGATCCTTGCGGTTATTTCCAACATGGAACAGTAGGGGGGAAGGATAATGGCAATGACTAATAATGAACCTCTTCTGGAAGTCAAAGATTTGCATAAATCTTTTGGGCAGCGAGAAATACTTAAAGGTATTAACTTTAAGGTGCACAAGGGCGAGGTAATTTGCATCATCGGTAAATCCGGTAGTGGTAAATCGACCATGATTCGTTGCGTCAATTTTTTGGAAACACTTACCAGTGGGGCAATTTGCTACCAAGGTAAAAATGTTTTGGACGAATTCAAAGAATTATCTTTGTATCGTACCAAAGTCGGTATGGTGTTTCAGTCTTTTAATTTGTTTAATAATATGACAGTGTTAGATAATTGCACGGTGGGTCAGACCAAGGTTTTGCGCAAAGGGAAGGAAGAAGCTCAGCAAAATGCCTTGAAGTATTTGCAACATGTTGGTATGGCTAATTATATCAATGCCAAACCACATCAATTATCTGGAGGACAGAAACAAAGAGTAGCTATTGCTAGGGCTTTGGCCTTGGAACCAGAGATATTATTGATGGATGAACCGACATCGGCCTTGGATTCCGAGATGGTCGGTGAGGTTCTGCAAATTATGCGCCAGTTGGCTGCAGAGGGCATGACCATGCTTATCGTGACGCATGAAATGGCTTTTGCTCGCGATGTAGCTTCGCAGGTAATTTTTGTGGATGAAGGAATAATTGCGGAAATGAATCCACCAGAGATTGTTTTTAAAGCTCCGGAGAATGAACGTACCGCAGAATTTTTGGCTCGCTTCAACAACGGTAGATAAAAGGAAAAGCTCTCTAATATGTAGAATTGATATGCTCCCTTCTAGGTAGACAGTTGAAATAATAAAACCGTTTACTTAGGAGGGAGTATTTTGGTTAAAAGGAAAGTTTCACCGCAAGAAAAAATACAAATTGTTTTACTGGTGCAAAATGGAA
>JAQUUF010000191.1 GCA_028693975.1 Acidaminococcaceae bacterium | reverse complement strand
CCCGGGTCTGCCAAAGGATTACTAAAGACTCCCTGCATAACAGCACCTGATACACCTAAGGCCGCCCCCACCAAAATACCTACTATAGTCCTAGGCATACGAATATACCAGAGCACAGCTTTTTGCTCTGGGGTAAAATCGCTAGTGCTAAACCCAGGCAAGCCCATCTGATAACCCACCAATGACAAAGTATTCTTGATAGGAATATCTATCTGTCCCCACACTAACGAGCCTAAGGCTACAAGCAATAACAAAATGAAAAGAAATACCAAAACAGAAACTCTTTTTGTCCGCATAATTATTTTTCCTTTTTGAATAGTTCTGGATAAGCCATGCTAGCATATGCTTCAATACCTTCTACAATATGTTGTGAAGCTGCGTAGCGATAGCGTTCCGGCATAATAAATACTTCTTTATCTTGTACTGCCTTGACTGTTTGCCAAGCTGGGTCTTGCATAAATTCCTTTTTGTAACGGCCAATGTCATCCTCAGTATGACCAAAGTTCCAAGCCGGTAAAAATATTACATCGGGATTTTTAGCAATCACCTGCTCTTTGGAAATTACATTTCCCTGCTCCAATCCAGCTTCGGCAGAGCCATTGCGGAGATGTGCCAACCGCATCATATTATCCATCAAATAACCTTTGCGGCCAATAGCTCCCGTAAAACCAAAAGCTACACAAACCTTTTGTTTTTCCGCTGTGATAGTGTGCAGCTTCTCTTCCAATACGCTCAAACGCTTATTCATCTGCTCTATGACATATTTCCCTTGTGATTCTTCGCCGACGACCTTAGCTACACCAAGTATCTTCTCTTGTAATTCCTGTATACTCTTCGGGCTAGAAGTAACATACACCGGAATACCCATATCTTCTAGAATATGCGCAGCATCCATACCAGTCGATACAGACACCAACACAAGATCTGGCTTGTATTGCATAATAGATTCTGTATTGGGCTCCACACGATTAGTTACTTGACTTGTTTCAGCCTTACTCAAGAAACTTATTTCAGGGTAATCCGACCATTTGCTTATAGCCGCAATACGTTCTGGTTTCACCAAAGCAAAGAGCATTTCATCCGTGCCATAGGTCAAGGAAACTATTCTGTGCGGTTTGCTGGGAAGCATCACTTTTCTACCTGTATCGTCTGTCACGGTATAGCCGCCGCTAGTTGTTTGGGTATTTTTATGTTGAGCGCAGCCTAGACAGAACAGCAAAAGTAAAACTGCTAGCAGGCTACACAAACTACGCTTAGTCATAAACGAGACTCCTCAATGATTCTTCTAATCTTCAAATGCCAAATTTTTTCCGCCAAATTCATTGCCCCACGCAAGCCTACAAAAGGTTGGTCAGTCATAATTATTTCCTCTACACTGGGGTTAGCAATATTCAATGCTGCATAGCTATACTTGCCTTGAGCTGCCAAAAGGTTTCTTTCGCTAGAGCTTGCTAAGAGTAAACCATTAGTAAAGTCTTTAAATTCACGCGCTATCGCTTGTGGCTCTTCCGTAGCGATAATTAATTCGTCAATTTCGCTAGAGGCTTTTTGCAATAGTGGTTTATGTTGAGCCATGACCACCAATCGCTTAGCATCGGCTATTTCTAGTCGCAGTGCTGACGCCAAAGATAAAGCCATAGTAACAGGGCCCGAGATTATGATTTCATCAAACCACAGTTCCTGCCAAGCCATACGCAATTCATTACTCATGTTGTACAAGGCCTCTTGTAGTTGGTCTGCTTGTGCTGTCACAGCCACCAAATCCTGAGGCTCAAGCTCTAAGTCACGCAACCATTGCAAGGTACCTTCCAAACCATAGGGAATACCGCAAGACTTATAAGGCATACCATAATTAGCTTCAAGGTATTTAGCTTGTTCTAGACCTAATTCTTCATGTAACACGATATTATAGGCAGCACTGGTAATTTGCTGTATTTCTGCCAACGTGCTATAGCACCCCGGTGTCGACACTACTTCTAGATTAGCCAGAGTTAAAATACGCTTGATTTCGCGCCAATCGTTAGTTCCATTGTAATAAAAAGGTGTTGCGCCTAAGATGTTAACCGTCCGTGGCTTGACGGTCTGGCGGTGCAGATTCAGTTCTTGCAAGAGCTTAAGCCCTGCTAAACTATAGCCTTCAGCAAACCCGCCTTTTAGTCCACCACTGTCTACTGCTAAGGTAGGATATCCTAGATCAGCAGCATTGAGAATACCGGCAATATCATCACCAATCAAACTAACTGAGCAACTATTTTCTACTAGCAACAGACTAGGCGAACGGCCCTCAGTCTTACGTCTAGCAAGCTCTTCGCCCAAGCAACTCTCTGTACCAAATACAACAGAATTATTATCCGGCTGCGTGCCTGTGAATCGTCTGGCCACGGTATTATCAACTTTCTCCAGAGGTCGCAAAGCATAGAAATAGCACCATAATGGTCCGTTGGCAATAATGTCCGCTTCAGGAATACCAGCCGCAAAAGCAGCAACACCTGCCAAAGCGCAGGTATCCACCCTTGTGCACACGTCACCCCATTCTTTTTTAGGCATAAACGATACCTCCTTTATGTCCGGGACGATAGTACAACATTTGCAAAGTCGCCAA
>JAQUUF010000024.1 GCA_028693975.1 Acidaminococcaceae bacterium | reverse complement strand
TGCCGCTGCTCGCGACAAGTACTTAGGCTTCTTGCAAGCAGGAGGCAGTGACTATCCGCTAGATATATTACAATCAGCCGGTGTAGACTTCACCGGGTGCCAGCCTGTGAGCATTACCTTACAAGGCTTCCAAGCAAAATTAACCGAACTAAAAGAGCTGCTCAAATGAGCAGCTCTTTTACTATTTATCTAGAGTTATTCCATCTCGGGATCCAAAGTAGCTTTGTTTAGTTCATCGTTGGTCAACTTAGCTAGTTCTTTAACCTTAGCCAAGGGCAAGCCCAAAGCTTTGGCCATTCTCTTGCCGTATTCAGGGTCAGCATGCAGACAGTGCACCGCATGACGATATTTGATATTAGTCGTCACTGGCTTCATATCTCCTGCTGTATTACTGATTAAAATTTTCTTTTTATCTTCAGTCATTACTCGCCACAAATCCCCGCCGGCACGGAAACAATCATCTGTTGGGTCATCTTTGGGGTCATAGCGCCACATAGCACCACTAATCTCTAGCGGTGGCTCTGCTACTTCCGGTTGTGCTGTCCAGTAGCCTTCACTATTGGGAGTATAAGCAGGCAGTCTGCCATAGTTGCCATCTGTACGCATAGCACCATCTCGGTGGTAATCATTTACTTCACATTTAGCTCTATTGACCGGAATCTGATTATAGTTAATACCTAGACGATATCTCTGAGCATCACCATAGGAGAACAAACGGCCTTGCAAGAAGCGGTCAGGGGAGAAACCAATACCAGGTACCACATGCGCAGGAGTAAAAGCAGCTTGCTCTACTTCGGCAAAATAGTTCTCCGGATTACGATTCAATTCCAGCTCACCGACTTCAATCAAAGGATACTCCTTATGGCGCCAAATCTTGGTAATATCAAACGGATTCTCATAATGGCTCTTGGCCTGCTCTTCCGTCATCACTTGGATATACATTTTCCATTTGGGATAGTCGCCACGCTCAATAGCATCATAGAGGTCTTGTCCATGATATTCGCGGTTCATACCGTTAATCTTAGCCGCTTCTTCATTAGATAAATTCTTAATGCCTTGCTCAGTCTTGAAATGGAATTTGCACCATACGCGCTCATTCTTGGCATTATACAAAGAATAGGTATGCTCGCCAAAGAAATGCATATTGCGGAACGAAGCAGGGATACCTCTATCGCTCATAACCACTGTGATTTGGTGGAAGCACTCTGGCAATAGCGTCCAAAAATCCCAATTGTTTTGAGCCGACCGACGACCAGTATGAGGGTCTCTCTTGACGGCACGATTCAAATCGGAAAAATTATGTACGTCGCGAATGAAGAAGGTTGGAGTATTATTGCCTACCATATCCCAGTTGCCTTCTTTGGTGTAGAATTTAACTGCTACGCCACGAATATCTCTTTCGCAGTCGGCCGCTCCACGCTCACCAGCTACAGTGGAGAAGCGAATAAACAAATCCGTCTTGGCCTTGGGTTGCAATACTGCTGCTTTGGTATATTTACGAATATCTTGCGTTACCGTAAATGTACCATAAGCGCCCCAGCCTTTGGCATGCATTCTGCGCTCAGGAATAACTTCGCGGTTAAAATGCGCCATTTTTTCCATTAGCCAAACATCCTGCATTACGACCGGACCTCTAGGTCCTGCTGTAATAGCATTCTCGTTGTCAGCAATAGGGGGCACCAACTTCGTTAGTCAGCTTGCGTCCCACTTCTTGCGCCTTTTTGCTCATCTTAGCCGTGGCTTTTGTGGCTTTTGTTTCCGATTTTTTACTCTTCGTTACAATACAAATCCCTCCTCTTTAATTTATCTTAAATGAAACTCATTGCTACCTTCATTATATACCTTTTGGCTACGTTCGTCACATGAATTTCCACTCCAGTCCCACATGCCAGAACCTACCATAAATAAACAAATCATCAACTCTGTTATCAAAGATATTATCTAATCCGGCAGTAGTGCTGAAAGAGCGATTCCATTCTTTGCGCAAAGTAATATTAGTAGTATTGTAATTATAATCTTTGTCATTATAGCGATAACCATAATTCCATTCATTCCACAAAGTTGCAGTAAAAGGCTGCGGTGCTCTATCGTTATAAATTAATTGCAAAGTTGCATTATGTCTGGCCCTATCATTAAGACGGCTGCCATCGCTCTCATCTATGGCACTCAGCCAGTTATAGGTAGTTTTAACCTCCCACTTATCATCCAAATGATGTCCCAGTTCTACCTCCACACCACCTATCTTGGCTTTGTCCACATTAACATAGCGGAGCTGTGTCCCGGTAGTATCCAGATACTCCATAGTAATTAAATTGCTAACCCAATTCTGGAAATAAGTAACCTTACCATAATCACGCTTGCCTTCAATTTCCACACCTATATCAACATTGGTGCTCTTCTCTGGCTGCAAATCAGGATTACCATAGACGTCGATGTTGCCAGAACCCATGGCACGGCGCATATGCATATAGAGCTCACTAATAGTCGGCTCCTTGTACCCCTTCCCAATATTAAATTTCACACGACGATGCTCGTCAAAAGCATAGGTCATACCCAAGCGAGGCGTTAGTTCCGAGCCAAAGGAGCTGCTATGGTCTATACGTACCGAAGGAACCACAAATAGCTTGTTACTAGCATCCCATTCATCCTGTAGATAAAAAGCAGAGGAATAAATATCCTGATAAGAAGCTAATTTGGTCACACCGTTTACCGTTACAGGATGCACGTTCTTACCACCATCACCCAGACGCGTCCCTTCGTAGTTCACCTTACGATATTCTCCGCCATAGGTCAAGCGATTAGTAGCATTAAGCCTGATAGTATCGCGGCCCTCTGTCACCCAAGTGTAATACTCGGCATCGTCAAAATCCACCTTGGGATAAAGACTGCCTATCGCTTGCTCCATCGGTCCCGGGAAATTATTACGCTCATTAAAGAGCCTAGATTCTTTGTTGAATTTATTATAATAAGAGCGAAGCTGATAGCTATGTAACTCTGTTTCGCCCGTATATTCCAGACTGAACCCATAGCCATCGTTATGGTACCACTCTCGTCTATTTTTGCTAGTCATCATGCTAGGCGCTGCCTGCAAATATCCATCGGCATAATCTGTAGCCAGATTCTCCTTAAGATAATTAGCACTTAACCGTAACTTATTCTCATTAGCATTAGCAAAATCATACACGGCATCTATATTGTAGTACTGCTTGGGTCCATACATATTGTAGTCATCGCCACGAGTTGCTACCTTATCCGAAGTAGAAGCAGCATAATGGCCTTTTTTGCGCACCTTGGTCAAGCGGGCAGCAGCGGCAACACTCCAAGCTCCTTGCTTACCACTGTCATAACGATAGTAATTATTTATCTCGTCCGTACCGGTCGCCACTCCTAGCAGAGCTGACTCCGCAGTAGGCTGCTTGGTAATAATATTAATCACACCAGCCATAGCGTCACTGCCGTAGATAGCACTAGCACTCCCACGCACTATCTCAATCCGCTCAATATTGGCCACATTCAATCGGTTCAAAGCATGCACATTCTGAGTACTGCTGGTATCTTCTCCAGCAACACGACGCCCATCCACCAGAATCAACACATGATTGGTGCTCATGCCACGCATAATCACACTATTGCCCGTCATCCCCGTATGGGCGATTGTTATATTTTGGGCTAATTTCAAGGCGGAGGTCACATTGTAAGCTCCCAAATTCTTGATATCCTCAGCTGTCACTACTTGCACCGCCTGAGGTACCTTAGTCTCCTGCAATGGATTGCGTGTAGCCGTTACTACTGTCGTTCCTAGATCCGTTACTACATTAGGGTCTGGCAATTCCGTGGCTGCCCAGAGCTGTGGCGCAGCAACACAAGAACAAGTCAAACTTAGTAAGATTAGTCCTGCAACTTTGGCTTTTAACATAGGCTTCTCCTTGTAAGAACAGTTATTATTTAGTATATTATACTACGCTTTCTTGATTTAACATAGTCCTTTTAGGAAATAACTACTTATGACTATCCTCCTCTGTCCACTGATAGCAATTAACCCTCCAACAGCTTGGTCTGTTGGAGGGTTAATTATGGTTTATGCTTTTTCCAAAGCCGCCTTTAGTTTCTGCTGCACCAGATATGGTACCGTCGGTTTATACAAGAATTCATTCGCTCCGAGTTCTCGTAGCTCTTCTTCTTGCTTGGCATCACCATGCTGCGTATTGGCAATAATCGGAAGCTTATCATAGTCGTGGTTGGCACGTATAGCCTTAATCAAGCCAATACCTCCCATACCCGGCATAACAATATCAGTAATAATAGCGGCTATATCAGGACGCTCCGCTAGGGCTTTGAGAGCTTCTTCGCCACTGCGCGCTACAAAGATTTCGTACTCATCATGCAAAGATAGGGTCAAGATAGTAATATTGAGCTCTACATCGTCCACAAAGAGCACCTTTTTTCTTACCTTGGGGGACTTGTCAGCTGTATAATGCAAAATAGTATCATACAAGAGCGTCGGTACAATTGGTTTGGCCAAATGGTCATTCATCCCTGCCTCCCGACTCTTTAGTCTATCTTCGGCAAAAGCATTAGCCGTCATGGCAATTATCGGAATCGTCTTAGCTTGAGGATGTTTGCTAGAACGAATAGCACGAGTCGCAGCATAACCATCCATAACAGGCATACGTACATCCATCAAGATAAGATTAAAAGTATTAGCAGGGTAATTCTCAAAAAGTTCTACTCCAGCCAAGCCATCACTAGCCAGCGTTACCTTGGCTCCGGCTTTCTCCAATATCCTAATTGCTACCTTTTGATTAATAACATTATCCTCGCAGAGCAGAATACTAACCTTAGACAAATCATGTGACTGACTTGGAGAAGTAAGCAGCACTTGGTCTGCTAGGGTTGCATCCTTATCAGCCAATGGTATAGGCAGCTCCACCACAAAAGTAGACCCTTCTCCCTTGCTGCTTTTAAGGCTAATCGTGCCACCTTTTAAGTCTACAATAGCTTTGGTAATAGCCAGCCCCAGCCCGGTTCCTTCAACCCTAAGTGCCACCTTATTATTGGAGCGATAAAAAGCTTCAAACAAATGCTCCTGCGTCTCCTCGTCCATGCCGATACCATTGTCGGATATTTCAAACCTATAGCTACCAATACCCGCCTTAGGAGATTCAATCTCCGTTATATAGTAAGATATCTTACCACCCTCGGGCGTATATTTAATGGCATTATTAACAATATTATCTATAGCACTGTGAATTCTGGCGATATCTCCACAACATTTATCATGCAGGATATTACGACGCAACACGAACTTTTGCTTTTTAGCCTCCGCCAAGACTTGATAGGAAGCCTCACTCTTATCCAATTCTTCTGTAATAGAGAATACCTCGTTATTGAGCTTGAGCTTGCCACTTTCAATTCTGCTCATGTCTATGATGTTATTAATAAGCGACAAAAGCATACTGGAAGATAGCTGGATAGCATGCAAGCTCTCATGAATCTGTGCCGTGTCGCTCTCATCAGCCAGAGCCAATTCGCACATACCCACAATAGCATTCATCGGGGTACGCATATCGTGACTCATAGAAGATAAAAATTCTGATTTGGCATTATTCGCCTGTTGGGCAATATCCAAGGCCTCTTTCATTTTGGCATTCTTGGCTTCTTCGTTCTGCAGCAACTCAGTCACATCAGTACGGAAAAAGATATAGATTTTGTTATCTACATCATAGGGTACGAAGCGATAACGAATCACTCCTGCAGTACCTTCTCTAGAAGTCACCTTAACAGAGAAGGTGTAGAGGCCATCTTCTGCCACCTGCCCAATTATCCTATCCATATCAGAATCATCTAGGTAATTCTGGCGAGAACTCTCCTCCACTCTCTCCCTAGCATAATTTTGACGGTATTCTTCATAAGATACAGTCTCTTCCGCTTCGGCCGAACCTGCGCCACCAAAGAAGGTCATTACATCCAACCTAAAATCCACGCAACCGATACGGTCATAATCATAGACAATAGCTGCATCCAGTACCTCTGCACTCATCTTCTGTCCATGAATATCATCACAATATTCAAACAAGAGTAAGGCACCACTATTAGGCTCCAAAATTATCTGCAAAAAATTATGCACCCAGAGGATACGCCCACTGGGCATTACCCTACGATACTCTAACGAAAAAGTTGTATTACCCTGTCTATACTGCTCCAGTAAAAAATCTTTATTATTCAAAGCCAAGAGCTTCTTCTTGTCCGCCGCTCCTACCACGCTCTTCACCGCATGCCCAATTGCTTGCTCTAGCGTCGGGTAGATATGTTTGAGGGACTGACAGGTATTACTTATTTCATATTCTTGCGTTGAGCCACTAGCTAAGTCAAAAATAGCATAAAGTAAGACATTCTTTTCCCCAAAGGCAATCTTCTGCCGCGCTACTTCATACCTATCTATCAAGGATTTTTTGATATCTATCAGATGAGCTGTACACACCACCATTACCGGTACATCTTTGGTCTGAGGCAAGCGGGTAAAAATAAATTCAGCCCAATGCCGCGTATTATCGCTGAAATATTCTTGGGCCTCAAAAGAAACCTGTGCCGCCCCTCTATCAATTTGTTCTACAGCATTACGATAGACCTCAACATATTCTTCCGCTATATAACCCATTTCTAACCAGGCCTGAGGATAATTCTCCAACACCTCCGGCAGAGCAAAATCCATTCGTGCTCTTGGTCCGAAACAAGCTTGTTTTTTTTCTGGGCTATACTGCCAGCACCACAAGCCTGCAGCCTGAGCCGCAGTATCCAAAGCCCTCTCCCGCCGCCTCATCTTCTGTGTAGCTATGCTCTCCTCCGTCACATCGGTGTAGCTGGCATAGACTAATTTGGTCTTGTCACCTTGCTCTACTACATTGGATTGGACGCGCAGCCATCGATAATCACGTGTCCTGGCATTAAACGCTCTATAAGTACACACAATAGAAGAACTATCACTAGCACTATTAACAGCCCTCAAAATTGTTTGCTTGAGCATTTCTCTGTCGTTCGGATGTACGTTGACATAATCCAATCCTTCCACTCTCGTCATTCTGGCATAAGCATCCTCTCCCAAGAACTGGGAGAATTGCTCACTAACGACCAACGGGTGCAGTTTAGTGCCATCCCAACGATACAGACACATACCGCCCGGCACATTACTAATCAAGTCACGCAGTTCCTGCTCTTGGCACATCTGTTTATTCACATCAGTGAGCGTAACATAAATAGCAGGAGAAACATTCTCGTGTTTCACTATTTTAAAATCAAGGTGCACCCATTTGATGCGCCCCTGAGGCAACATGATACGCAAGTTGCCTTCAGCATGCCCCGTTTCATATTGGGCTTTACGAGAAATTTGCCACAACTTTTCTATATCGTCTTGATAGATACAATAAGTAAAATCACTTTGTAATCCCGCCAACACTTCTGCACTAGGTCTCTCAAACAGCTCACAAACGCCCTCACTCATATAGGCTATTTCTTGTTTGCCATCCTTCCAACTAGAACTAATAAGCATCACACCACAGGCAGTGTTTTGTAGAATTTCCGCAATTTGTTGTTGGTCTTTTTTATTGGCAGTTACATCTTTCAAATAGGCAATATTGGCCTCATGTCCAGCCCAATTCACTACTCGTCCCTGCGACAGATAATAACGACCTAACTGCGGAATATACATTTCTTGTGTGGGCAGTTCTGTTCCCGGCGCTTTACCGGCGCGGCAATTAGCACAAGGCTCATGCTCTCCCAGCAAAAACTCATAACATTTCTTACCAACATAGTTATTATTTTTTATCTTACTAGCTTGCAGTGCTGCATCATTCAAATAGAGCAATTCATGGGTTTTATTATCACTGACAATAACTAATTCACCGGATTTGGCTGTAAGCTCACGATAGAGCTCCTGCATTTGGGACATATGCGTAAACACAGCATGTACCACTGGATAGCCATTATCCATACCTGCTCTTCTGAAGCTACCATTAATCCAGACATAGCTGCCGTTCTTATGTGGCACTCTATAATCCAAAGACACAATTCCATCTCCGTCGGCTGCTTGAATGATAGCCTTTTTCACTTTTTCAACATCATCACTATGCATAGAAGTCCACGCTGAAGAACTCACTAACTGATTATACTCTTCTGGTGTACGTCCACTCAGGGCCCCTACCCCTTGAGACTGATACATCAACTCCAAATCCCCATTAACCAAGCGATAAAGTGCAACCCCGCCAGGTAAAGCATTAATTATATTGTCTAGCTGCTCCTGTCTAAAATTGTCTTCCGTATGGTTCTTGGCCTCCATTTGACTGCCCCCTAAATGTATGCTCGATTTCCTTTTATACGTACACTTCCTATTATTATACTTTAGTATTACTATTTTTGCTATATATTGGTTAGTTTTTTCTTGTTTTGTATATTTATGCCATTCTCTCAGTAACATCAATCATTTTGTGCAAAGAGACACGCAACCACAGCCGCGTGTCTCTTTGCACAATTTTGCTTATAATACTCGTTTCAAATAATCCAAACAATTTTGGTGAGTAATCTTGGCAATCGTCTCATCACTGAATTTAGTAGACAAATAATCAAGCAGAGGTCTGAAATCCTGTACTCCTTGGATATTATAAGGAGGATGGCTAATACCATCAAAATCGCTGCCAAAACCCAAATGGTTATCATTACCCATGACATCCATCATGTAGCTGAAATGCTTATACACACTTTCGATACAAGCATCCGCCCAATCTTTCTCCAAGAACTGTCCGGCAAAGGTAATACCAACAAAACCATTGTTTTCATTTAAGGCCTTTAGCTGGTCATCGCGCAGATTTCTAGGATGGTCGCAGAGACTGTAAGCATTGGAGTGAGTGGCAATAATAGGTTTCTCACTAGTAGCTATTACGTCCCAGAACCCATAGGTGGAAATATGAGAAACGTCTACCGCCATACCTAATCTATTCATCTCATGAACGACTTGGCGACCAAAGACAGTCAAACCGCCTTTGCTGCATTCTTCATTCACGCCATCGGCAATATCGTTACGATTACTCCAGACCAAAGTCATACAACGCACGCCCAACTCGTAATAAATACGCAAAGCTTCCAAACTGCCATCTAGAGCACCGCCTTCTTCTATAGCCAATAGCGTCGCTATCTTATGCTCTAGTACATGATCCACATCTTCTTTGCTCAATACCTTGAGTAAGTCTAGTCCTTGAGCCTCGAGCTTTTTGGTTTCGATAAGGTATTTATCCACCAATTTCAAGCAGTAACGCAAGCCACCACCGTAGCGGAATTCCGGTGTCGGTACAAACAAACCACAAAATTGCAAGCCACCACCATTAGCAATGATTCTCTCAACGTCAATCATTTGCTTATTAGCATACAAATCCTCGTTCTTCTTGTACAGCTCTGTAATGGTATCACTATGACAATCACAAATAAACATCCCTAATCACCTCTGCTTTTCTTTTTTGCTGCTATTATACCACAATTGCTTCCAACACGTCATTTATCCTGCCCTGCATCATAAAAAGCTTCTTTCTTCTTACCTGAGCGCTTAGATGAATACAACGCATCATCGGCTTTAAGATAAAGTGTAGCAAAATCATTACCATCTTCCGGTGCTACTGCAATACCTATGCTAGCAGACATCTGAGCATCATTGGCATAAGGTTGTCGCAACATATCACACAAACGCTTAGCCTTGCTGGCCACAGCCTCTTTGTCAGGCATATTGTTGAGGCAGACGATAAATTCATCTCCCCCCAGACGCCCTACCAAATCACCTAAGCGCAAGCTGGAGTGCAACCTGCGGCCAACTTCTATTAGTGCTTCATCACCTGCCACGTGACCATAAGTATCATTAAGCAGTTTGAAATCATCCAAATCTAGAATTAAAAGAGCACAATACCTATCTGCTTGCCTTTGTGCCAGCAAATTGTTCATACGTAGAGCAAAAGTTGCTCGATTAAGCAAGCCCGTAAGTTGGTCATTCTCGGCTTGTGCCTTAATCTTCAAAGCTTCTCGCTTGGCCTCATCTATATTCTCAAAAAGCATATAAGCCTCTACATCACTAGAATTGGGATATTCCACTAACTCAATACTTACATGCAGCCAACGGAACCCTCCTGTCGGCAAGAGCTCTCTATACTCCAAGCCTTTTTGGCGCTCTCCCTGGTAATAGCAAGCATGCAGATAATTCGAATCCAACAAAGCCAAATAAGCAGCTCTATCTTCTAGAACAACATACTTAGTAGCATAGTCCTGAGACACCTCATTAAAGCTGTGTAACGATTGATCCTGCTGCATCGGCAACAGGTCTCCCTCTCGAATATCACAAGAAGAATCCCTACTGAGATTACAACGGAACAAGGTATAGTCTGATGCCGCTCTCTCCTGTATGGACTGCTTCCACTTGTTGTACACCATCTCTTTCTCTAGTCGTTCTGTCACATCCACATAGGAAATAATAGCAAATACGGGCTTGCCATTGGAGAAAATAGTGGAGAAAAAGGCTTCTGTCCACCGTAACTTATCATGAAAAGCATACTGGAAAACAGTACTTCCTGTTTTGTCTCCGCGCAAAATCTTAGTATAAAAATCAATATAAGTTGGTTGGCTTTCCTTGGGGATTAAGCCTAGCTGAATCATGCCCTGAGGCATATTCCTAATCACCTGTGGCAGACCCCTAGCCTCTGCCACCTCAGGTGACATACTAAGAGTTCTATCTGCCACCGAGAAACGGCCTATCAAATTACCTGTGTGCTTCATAGCCACACGGTATTCCTCTTCACTCAAGCGTAACTGCTCCAAGATCTTCTGCTGTGCGGTAACATCAAGGAAAACAGCATTGACCAACACCATACTCTCTTGACGCTGAGCTACCGTGGCCTTCATATTAATCCACTTTTCCTGTTTATTTTCATCAACCATACGGAAAATACACTCCGAGGAATCGGCACCTTGCCACAGTCTATAAAAATGTGCCTTAAGCTCCGCTCTATCTTCTGCCACAGCAATGTTGAAGGGATCATTGTGGCAACTCTTATGACACTCCTCTTGAGATAAGCCACATATCTTGCAGAGACTATTGTTGCAATGCAACATAGTTAACTGCTTATCTGAGCAGGCAAAGGTGGCTACACCGCAAGCAATATTATCACTAATTAGATTGAACCAGTTAGAAGTCTCCCTTAACGCTGTTATATCCCTTCCCACTCCATAGAGGCCCAAAATCTGCCCCTTGTCATCATACATAGGATATTTAGAGGTATTAGAAAAACACGGATAACCATCCTTACTAGGCAAATCCTCCAACATATCAATTATAGCTTTTTTGCTCTTGAAGATAATCTCATCGTCATTGCGATATTTATCTGCTAGTTTCTTAGGGAAGAAATCATAATCAGTCTTGCCAAATACTTCCTGGACATGTTTCAAGCCTGCTAATTTGGCAAATTCTTTACTACAGCCAAGATAGCGATATTTCTCATCTTTGATAAAAGACATATTACTGGTAGCTCCCATAATTGAACCCAAAATTACCGGTAATAGCTCCTGCAGCCTTTCCTTCTCTGCATCAACCGAAACATAAGCGGCACAAAGAGTGTATTTGCCGTTTGCTTGTGGCAATACCTTGGCCATAATTTGAAAAGTACGATACTTATCATCCCCACACATAATGTGAGCGATGCAGTTGATATCACCTTTTTGCTCAATAGCTAAAGCAATTTTTTCGGTTATAGCTTCTCTATCCTCAGGATAAACAAAACTCAAAACCGAATTAGTAGTATCTTTGATAGGTGAACGTTTAACTAACGTCCAAT
>JAQUUF010000023.1 GCA_028693975.1 Acidaminococcaceae bacterium | reverse complement strand
CCAAAAAATCCACGAAAACTATCATGCCAAAGAGTCCTAGCACAATAGAAGGAACTGTCGCCAAGCTCTCTGTGGAGAGGCGAATAATCTTGGTCAAATAGTTATTCTGCGCATATTCTGCTAGATAGATGGCGGCTCCCACTGCAATCAAACCAGAGAAGACCATGGATAAGAACAAAATATAAAAAGTGTTAAAGAGCTGCGGTCCTACACCACCGCCTGCTTCCGTATCGCTAGGCATACCTAGGAGGAAGTTCGGTGTTAACACCGGCAACCCTTGATACAAGATATAGCCGATGAAAATAGTAAGTACTGCTATCAAGAGAATACCGACAGCCCACAAGAATACTTGTGCCATTTGACTAACTGTCTTGGAGCTCATACGCGCACCGCCTTTCTACTGCTGATATAACGTACCAACACAATCATCAGCAAGGAAAGCAGCAGCAACACCAAAGCCATCAAAAATAAAGAATTGCCCCAAGTACTACCAAAAGGAGTATTACCCATCTCTACGACAATCTCGCTAGGCAAGGTGCTCGTGGGCATAAATAGAGAAGTAGCCAGTTGCGGCGTATTACCGATTACCATCTGCACAGCCATGGTCTCACCAATAGCACGAGCCATACCCAAGACGATACCGGTAACAATTCCCGGCAACGCAGTCGGCAGCACTATATGCCACATAGTTTGCCAATAGGTAGCACCTAAGGCCACTGAACCTTCTTCTAACATAGCAGGAACTGTCCCTAAGGCATCAGACGCAATGGAAATTACTGTAGGCAAAATCATAATGGCCAAAATGGAGGCAGCTGTGAAGATACCGAAGCCGCCTGTAACTCCAAAAGTCTCTCTGACCCAAGGTACCACTACCGTCAAGCCAACAAAACCGTATACCACAGAGGGAATCGCCATATACAGATTAACTGCCGGCTTTAAAATAGCACGCATCCAAGCAGGAGCCAGTTTGGCCATGAACAAAGCACCCACTACGCCCAAAGGCCCACCGATTGCGATAGCCAATACTGTCACCGCCAGGCTACCTATGATAAAACTCAAAGCACCAAATTGGTTATTATCAGGATTCCACACCGAGGAGAAGAAAAACTCTCCTACAGAAACATCTTTGAAGGTCAGTAGTCCCTGCTGGCTCATAAAGAACAGCAAAGCTACAATAATTAGTGTCAAAATACAGGCGGCGAGGACGAAAACTCCTCGCACGCACCTGTCAGCCTTGAGTCTAGCTTGGTTATAAGTATTCATAGTAATTATTTCTTCAGCTTGGTGATGGGCACGAAGCCTTTGCTCTCAGCATTCTTCTCTTGGAAGTCTTTGCCGGTTACATAGTCTATGAAGGCTTTCACAGCACCTGTTGGCTCTCCTTTGGTAAACATACGACCGAAGGTATAAACAGGATATTTGCCATCTACTACGGCTTGGATAGAATAAGGAACACCGTTGAATTGCATACCCTTAACGCTAGCATCTACATAGGCAGCGTCTACATAACCAATTGCGCCCGGAGTAGTAGCTACTGCACTGCGAACAGCACCATTAGAATCTTGGACTACAGCATCATTGGTGAATTCAGCACCTTGAAGCACAATTTTGGCAATGGTTGCTCTGGAACCTGAGGATTTCGCTCTATGAATCAAAGTGATTTTCTGGTCTTTGCCGCCAACTTCTTTCCAATTCTTAATCTTACCAGTAAGTACATCCACATATTGTTGAGTAGTAAGATTATCTACAGCAACATCTTTGTTAGCAATGAACACAAAGGGAATACCTACTAGCTTATGTTCCACCAAACCTTTATCCTTCAAATCAGCGGATAACTCAACATCGGAATTGCCGATATTAACAGCACCGGAGGCCACTTGTTTTTGACCTGTAAATGAGCCACCGCCAGAAATGTTGATAGTAACTTTGTCATGCAATTTATAAAACTCTTCTTGACCAGCCTTGAGCAACGGCAATAATGCGGTAGACCCGGATGCTGTTACCTTGCCCTCGACTTTCGTTGCCGCCTTAGGTGCCTCAGTCTGCTTGTTGCCACCGCAGCCCCCCACTACTAGCCCCAAAGCCATCACTACTCCCAAAATTGTTGTGCTGAATTTTTTTAAACTCTTGTTCATTTTTCTTCCTCCATTTGTTGTATTCTTCTTCCTGTAGTTAAGTAGATTACCCATTCTGCCAAATTAGTGCAATGGTCTCCTACTCGTTCCAAGCGGTGAATTATTTTATTCAAATCATTTCCTTGTGAAATGTTGTTTTTGTCTGCCAACATATATTCCAGCAAAACACGTTTGCAACTATCACAGATATCGTCAACTTTGCTATCAGCTTGAATAACCTCCAAAGCCAATTGCGCATCCAAATTAACATAGGCCTTGAGCACCTTTTGTATCATGTCGATATCCTGCTTACCTACCTGAGTAATACTGCTAACTGCTAGCGGTAAGGGCTCTGGCTCCAGACGAGGAACCAGCTTGGCAATCTTTTTGGCATGGTCGCCTATTCTTTCTAAATCCGTGGTCATCTTTAGTGCCGTAGACAAAATACGCAAATCCTTGGCGATAGGCTGTTGCAGCGCAATTAGTTCCACAGTTTTGTCTTCTATGGTAATCTGCAAATTATCAATTATCGGGTCTCCGAAGATTACCTGAGCTGCCAACTCCTCGTTGCCTGTCTCTAGGGCGGCGAGCGCATCATCTAAGGCTTGAGAGACCAAATTACCCATCTGCAATATTTGCCGCTGTATTTCTGTCAAAGCCTGATTATAACTACTCCTGACACTCATGTTCATCTTAACCAAACCTCCCTGTGATGTAATCCTCGGTTCTTTTGTCCTGGGGATTGGTGAACATGGTGTTCGTTTCCCTGCACTCAACCATCTCCCCTAGGAGGAAGAAAGCTGTATAATCAGAACTTCTAGCCGCCTGTTGCATATTATGCGTGACAATAATGATGGTATACTTATCCTTGAGCTCTCCTAGGAGCTCCTCTACCCTCATGGTAGAAATAGGGTCTAGAGCTGAACAAGGCTCATCCATCAACAGAATATCTGGTTTGACCGCCAGAAGTCGGGCAATACACAACCGCTGCTGTTGACCACCTGACATACCTAGTGCCGAGGAATGTAATCTGTCCTTAACTTCATCCCACAGAGCAGCTCCCCGCAAACTCTCCTCCACTAACTGATCTAAGACGCTTTTCTTAGTTTCCCCATGAATACGCGGACCATAGGCGATATTATCGTAAATACTCATTTGGAAAGGATTGGGTCTTTGGAACACCATCCCTACTTTTTTGCGCAATTCCACTACATCTGTACGAGGAGCATAAATATCTTGTCCAGCGATATTAACTTGCCCGGTAATCTTAACCCCCTCGATGAGGTCATTCATGCGATTAAGTGTCCGTAAAAAAGTGGATTTACCACAACCGCTAGGCCCCACAAAAGCCATAATCTTATTGCGTGGCATAGTAATGTTAATATTCTTTAATGCTTGGTGCTTGCCATAAAACAAGCATAAATTCTGTGCTGTTATTACCTGCTCCATACTAGCCTCCTTTACTACGAGACTAGCATAACATGCGTAGATTATGCTTTGATTATCCTTATGTTAAGAAATTGTTAAGATATACCTGACAGTTGTAATTAAGAGCAAAAATCGTTACAATAATATAGAAATAATAAATGAGGTGAGTACAATTAATAGAATTTTAATTATTGATGACGAAGAAAATATCCGTACCTTAGTACACTTTAATCTAGAAAAAAACAGTTTTATCGTAACAGAAGCAGCAGATGGCAAGGAAGCTCTCGAGCTTGTACGGCAAAAGCCTTTTGATTTAATTCTGCTGGACTTGATGCTGCCGGAAATTGACGGGTTGACGGTCTGCCGCACCCTCAAAGCAGACCCTGCTACCAGCTCTATTCCCATTATTATGCTAACTGCCAAAAGCGAAGAAATTGACAAAGTGTTGGGCCTAGAGCTAGGCGCCGACGACTATATCGTGAAGCCTTTTGCCCCTCGCGAATTAATCGCCCGCATCAAAGCCGTCTTGCGGCGTTCCACTTCACTAGTGCGTGACAAGCAACTAGTCTTTGGCCCGCTCCAAATTAACAGCTTAAACTATGAAGCTACGTTAGATGGTGCCCCCTTAGCCTTGACTCCCAAAGAATTCGAATTACTAAGCCTGTTAGTTGCTCATCCGGGACAGGCGTTCAGCCGTGAAAGGCTGTTGGCACAAGTCTGGGGGTATGAGTATTTCGGCGATATGCGCACCGTAGATGTGCACATTAGGCACTTGCGAGCTAAGCTAGCCGCCAAACACGAGGCCGACAAAGCTATTGAAACAGTTCGAGGACTGGGCTATCGTTTTAATGAAAAAAAGCTCACCCACTAAGGGCTTTTATGGTAAAATAGTAGAAATAGCACGAACAACTACCAAATTAGGAGTGATATGCATGAAAAAATTATTTATGACATTGCTTACCGGCTTATTTATGTTAGCCATGACAACCACTGCTTTAGCTGCCACCCCCACTGACCAAGAGGTTATTGCAGCGTACCAAAACGCTAACAAGGTCTTTGAGTGGTTCTCTTGCAAACCACTACCCACTAATGGGCGCATGAAAAAAGAAACAGGCTATATGATTTACTACAATGTTGATTACCCCAATGTACGCACCATGGGTGACCTCCATCGCGAATGTGAGAAAGTCTTCACCTATACTTTTAGCAACCAACTCATTTCCTCTAGCAGACTCTACAAAGAATTTGATGGCGGTTTGTTCGTAGCTCCTGCCGGTCGCGGCTACAATGTTTTCGCTGGCAAAGATTCCTTTAAGGTTGTGCGAGATGCAGCCACTCCCGATAAACTAACCTTGCAAGTAAGTACCGAAAAGTTAGAGAATCCACCCGCTGGCAAGATGGCTGTTGTAGGCTATAATACCCACAACTTCTCCTACATCAGCACACCTATTGGTTGGCGCTTCGCTAACTTTCAAGCGGTAAGGTAAAAAAAATAAACAAAACAAAAAATGACACCCATACTATTTGATTTTAATGGAACTATGTTCTTAGATACAGCAGAGAACGAAGCTGCTTGGCAACAGATAATTACCACTGTGGCACATCACCACATTACGCAAGCTGAATTCAAAAACTTCTTGCATGGCAGTCTGAACGAAGTGATTGTCAGACACTTCGTTGGTGAAGCTTTGTCGGCAGAATTGGTAGAGCAGTATTCTCTGGAAAAAGAAAAAATCTATCGGCAGCTCTGCCTGCAAATGCCCAGCGGTATGCATCTCACTCCGGGACTAATACCGGTACTGGAACAATTAAAGGCACACCATGTACCCATGACTATAGCCTCGTCGGCTATGCCTGTTAACATGGATTTTTACTTTGATAAATTACAATTAGAACGCTGGTTCAAACGTGACCAAGTCATTTGCAACGATGGCACCCTGCCCGGCAAACCTGACCCTGCGTTTTATCTGGCTGCCGCTGCCAAATTACAAGTAAAACCAGAAGAATGTTTGGTCGTAGAAGATGCTCTCAGTGGTATTCAAGCTGCCGTTGCTGCACAAGTCAAAACTATTATGGCTATTAGCTCAACCAATACTAGGGACTATTTAGCCCAAATCCCTGAAGTCAACTGTATAATTAACGACTTCAACGAATTCGCAAATTATTACGCATTATAGACCTGGTTTATAAAAAAACAACACTTCTAATGAAGTGTTGTTTTTTATCGTCCTATTTTCTGTTATTTACCCAAGCGGATAATATCAACGATTGTATCTAGTCCGAAGGAGAAAGTCCTGCGTCCTTCAGAGATGGGTGCAATTTCGCCAGGGTTGTAGAATACATTTAATTCACCAACTTTGGCATTGATGTAGAATTTCTCATTACCGGTAATTTCTTTGGGGCAATAATAGCCTTCCGGCTGTACATTCTTCATGCCTTCCTCAATCTTGTTAACAATTCTTTGCTCACCTTTGGCCTGAATCTTCATTAGGTTGAGCAAACGAGTCTTGTAATCGGCACCTTCAGCAAAAATGTCTGCCAATTTAATTTCCTTACCAGTAGACAAGTCATAATTATTGGGAATATAAGTAGTATTACTGTGAGCACCACCAGTATAGGTCGTAACTTCTTGAACTACGGACAAAGTTTTATCTGATTTGCCGGTTTTGATATCGTAGCCTACTTTGATGTAATACGGCGTTGTTTGTTTAGCTTTAATTCTGTCCTGCACCAAACGGCGTCCTAAATACTCGCCTAGTTGTTTAATATCTGATTTAGCTTGTTTGACACTGGGAAAATCTTTGCTACTAATAGGTTTGGGTGTCTCGCGAGTAGAGACGATTCCCAACATGGCGTTAAAGCTATTAACCATTAGTTGTTTGTTAACCTTCTCATCGACTATAGCGCCACCTTGAGACCCTTCAATCAAAGGTGTAACTACCGTCACTCCCTTCACCTTCACATCATCATTTTTTACTTGTAGCTCGGCAGCAAAAGCGGTAACAGACATACTAATTACCATGACTGCAGCTGCACAAGTTGTTAATACCCTTTTACCAAATAATTTCATTTTTATTAACCTCCTTTGTAGTACAACTATGGCGATTATACTACTTTTTTGCGGACTGTATATTGTATATTTATTTTTATTTTATGTGTTTTTATGCTAGAATATAGTGATTACATTTTTTTAAAGGAGATGCGTAGAATGAATAAAATTGCAAAGTATCTAATAGTAAGCGTCCTTTGCCTCAGCGCCTTAGCTACCTTTGGTTGTGGCGGTGCTAAAAAGGATAGCGGCAAGATTGATCCTTCCCAACCAGTCAAAGTAGGTGTAAACCCAGGACCTCATGCAGAAATCATGGACAATGTTAAGAAATTAGCCGAAAAGCAAGGTCTTAAGATTGAAGTTATAGAGTTCAGCGATTTCGTTACTCCCAACACAGCCTTGGCTCAAGGCGAGATTTGGGCTAACTGCTTCCAGCACAAACCTTTTCTCGACGCCACATTAAAAAAAGAACCTAAATTTGATTTGATTGCTGCCTTCAACACTGCACTTTTCCCCATTAATATTTATTCCAAAAAACTTAAACCTGGCAACAAGATTCCTGATGGTGCTACTATTGCTATTCCTAATGACCCCACCAATGGCGGTCGCTCTCTTTTGATGTTGGCTAACCATGATTTGATTCAGGTCAAAAATCCCAAAGATATTACCACAACTCTACAAGATATTACCAAAAATCCACATAATTACAAATTTGTAGAATTAGAAGCTGCCGCTATTCCTCGCAGCCTCGACGATATTGATTGTGCCGCTATTAATACCACTTATGCACTCAATGCCGGCCTTAACCCTGCCAAAGACGCTATCGTCAAAGAAACTTCCGATTCTTTCTATGTTAACATCGTCGCTGTCCGCAAAGACACTCTAAAAGACCCTCGTCTAGAGACTTTTAGGAAAGTTTACCAATCTCCCGAAAATGCTAAGTTTATTAAGGAACATTTCCCTGGTTCTGTAGAACTAGGCTGGAAAGAATAATATATTAGAAGGTAATACTATGTCAGAATTTAATGATACAACCATTACGCAACTATGGGAAACTCTACACGCTATGCCAGAACCTGCTTTTCATGAGTTCAAGACTAGTGCTTTCTTGGCTCAAGAACTGGTTAAAGCTGGATTTAGCGTCCAAACTAATGTTGGCGGTACCGGTGTTATCGGTGTCTTAGACAGCGGTCACCCCGGTCCTGTAGTTGGCTTGCGCTCAGATATGGATTGTTTGCTCTTCAAACAAGATGACGGCAGCCAAAAACCCATTCACGCCTGTGGACACGATGGTCATATGGCTATCGTTCTCACCACGGCTCAGCGCTTAGCTAAGCAGGGCATCAAATATGGCAAGTTAAAAATCATTTTTCAACCAGCCGAAGAAATCGGTGCTGGCGCCAAAGCCCTGCTAGACGAAGGGGTGCTTGATGATGTAGACTTTCTTTTTGGTCTACACCTGATGCCCAAAAGCATGGCTCATCTAGGCGAAGTAATTCCCTGCGTGCGTTGGACCGCCTGCCATTTGCTTACTGCCTCCATAGAAGGCCGTGCTGCCCATGGCTCTAGACCACACGAAGGAATTAACGCTATTGATGTAGGAGCCACAATTATCAGTGCCGTCAACGCAATTCACATGGACCCACTCAGTGGTTGGAGCGTCAAACCAACCAGATTTATTGCTGGGGCTAGCAGTGTTAATACTATTTGTGACAAAGCTGAAGTAAGTTTTGACCTACGCAGTCTTAGCAACAAAGATATGCTTGTTTTGGTAGCCAAGGTAAGCAATATAATAGAAACAACTGCCCAAATGTATGGCGCCAAGGCTAAGGTAGAAATTATCGGTACTTGTCCCGCTTCGGTAATTAATGAAGAAATGCTGGCCTTGACCAAAGAAGCTATTGTCGCTGAGCTAGATTCCGGGGCAGTTTTGCCCAATAAAACTACTACTGTAGGTGAAGATTTTAACTTTTATCCTCTGGAAAAGCCAAATATCAAGACAGCTTTCTTCGGTCTAGGTGCTAATTTGGTTCCAGGGTTGCACGACCCAAATATGCACTTTGACCACAAAGCCTTAATGCTAGGCAGTAACATTCTGCTACGTATGGTAAACCAAACTTTAAAACTTTAATATGTTAAAAATAAAAACCAAGGGGAAAGATCCCCTTGGTTTTTATTTTTTCTGGGCAAAAGCTTCTTCCAGCGCTTGATAAAGGACAAGAGCGTCGATTGGCTTAGCAATATGTCCATTCATACCAGCTCCCAATGCTGCACTGACATCCTCCACAAAAGCATTGGCTGTCATAGCGTAGATAGGAATCGTAGCGGCCTGCGGATGCGGCAACGCGCGAATAACTCTGGTTGCTTCGTAACCGTCCATATTGGGCATCTGGATATCCATTAGAATGGCATCATAGGTACCCAGCCTAGAGTTATTAAACTTCTCAACTGCTATTACTCCATCCTCTGCTGTATCGACTTCTATATGAACCATTTGCAGCAGCTCCATACCAATCTCGCGATTAAGCTCATTATCTTCTACCAGTAAAACTTTGCGACCGGTAAAGTCAAAATCATCCACATTAGCAGTCTGCTTGACACCTCTATCTCCGGACATATTCATCAATACATTAAATACCGTAGACTGGAACAATGGCTTAGATACAAACAAATCTGCTCCTGCCGCCTTGGCTTCGTCACTGACTTCATTCAAATCATAGGCCGAGACAATAATAATCAGCGGCGTCTTGCCGGTGATGGTACGAATTTTGCGAGTCAGCTCTACCCCATTCATGCCAGGCATTTTCCAATCTATGAAGCAGACATCATAAGGGACTGCGTTATCTATAGCTTGTTTAATCTTACCAAGAGCCGTCTCTCCGGAATCAGCCGTACTATACTTAAGCCCCAAGCGGTCCAAAATAATAGAAGTATATTCTCGCACCGCCTGGTCGTCATCTACAATCAAAGCCCGCAAATCCTTCATTTGATGCAGGTTTTCACTACGATTCTGGTCTACACTCACCTCAAAAGGCAATTCTACTGTAAAAGTAGACCCTTCTCCCTTAGCGCTAGTCACTTTAATAGAACCGCGCATCTTATCAACCAAGTATTTAGTAATAGACAATCCCAGCCCACTGCCACCATGCCTTTGGGCAGTATTAGCACTTTCCTGCTCAAAAGGTTTGAACAAGCGTCCTAGCATGTCCTGTGTTATACCACAGCCCGTGTCACGCACTTGGAAGCGAATATACGTTTCTTTGCCATGGCGCGTAGTTTCGGAAGCCGTAATAGAAATTTCTCCTCCTGCATCAGTGAACTTATAAGCATTGGAAATTAAATTAAGCAGGATTTGATTAACCCTCAGACTATCACCAACAAACATTTCATCCGGCAAATCAATGCTCATAGAGAATTTCAACCCTTTGCCTTGGCATTGGACATAATAAAGAGCCGAAATAGAAGTAAGAATTTTTTTAATATCAAATACTTCCTTAGTAATTTTTAATTTGTTACTCTCTATGGAAGACATATCCAATACATCATTAATTATATTAAGCAGAACATGAGATGATGTTTCAATTTTGCTTAGGTAATCGTCAATCTTATCCGGTTGGTCCTTATACTGCCTAGCAATAGTCGTGATACCGACGATAGCATTCATCGGCGTGCGTATCTCATGACTCATACGGGACAAGAAAAGGCTCTTAGCCGCATTAGCTTTCTCTGCTTGTGCTACAGCATCTGCCAGCAGCTTATTTTTGCTCTCTAGGACTTCTACATTTCTTTGCCGCACTATAACCAAAATAAACAGTAAGACAATGCAGAGCACAATCAAAACAGAAAAACCTATTATCTCTGTTCTATATTTATAGAAAATATCGCCTCTAGTTAATTTATAGGGTTTGGCCGTGGTATTAGCCAAAATAATATCATTAACTTGTCGTAAAGTAATGCTTGCAATACATTTGTTAATTATGCTCATAAGCCGCGGATCCGAGGCTGATAGACCTGCAATGCAACTTTCCTCGTTAGTGAAAGTAGTAGGCAAAATATGCAAATCCAAATACTGTGGCTTTTGCAGCAGGTAATTCAAAACATAGGCATTTTGCATCACTAAATCTACTTTGCCCTCTAGGAGCTTCTGCAAAGCATCTTGGTCATTCACATAATAATATTGCTTACAATTAGGATAACTGGCACTTATGTGCTCTCGTAGCACCTGAAATGAAATCTTAAGGGCAATAGTATATTCTTTGGTAGAGGAAAAATTCTCATCTTTGCGCATTACTGCCGCCAAAGAACTCTCCAAGAAGGGTCTGGATATACGAAGCAACGGGTCATGCAAAAAAGCTTCCGATTGCATAATGCCCATAACCAAGTCAAATTTGCCTGCCTTGAGCGCATCCACTGGTCTCTCTGTGAACTCCATTGGCTGCGACTCTAGCTTCAAACCGCTCATTTTACTAATTAACAGCAGGATATCTTCGTTGATACCCTCCATCTTACCGTTCTTATTATTATAACTGGAAATAGGATACCGGCCTGGCAACTGCCCCACGGTTATAGTCTTGGCAGATTGGACATACTCTAGCTCTTCCGGACTAAAATCCACCTCTGCTGCCTGAGCCTCGGGCAACCACCCCAGCAAAAATAGTCCCACTAATAAACTCACAAGTACCTTCTGTACACACCATACCCTCTCTCGTCTTCGCATAGCACTATCATCCCCTTCACTATGTTCCTTATATAGAATGATTATACCATAAAACCAAGGCGGGACGGTTTTTCTTTAGTTTTTCAACAAAAAAATACACCTAAGAATTATCTTAAGTGTTTTCTTCGCAAGATTGGTAGCGCCAACGAGAATCGAACTCGTGATTTCGCCTTGAGAGGGCGACGTCTTAGCCTCTTGACCATGGCGCCATATGTATTTTGTGCTCCCAGTTTTAATTGGCTCCGGGACTAGGGCTCGAACCCAGACTAAAAGATCCAGAATCTTCTGTGCTACCATTACACTATCCCGGAAGGCACGAACAACATTATATAAGAAAGTTGCCAAAATTGCAAGCATTAGATTAATATTTACTGAATAATATTTTTATTGACAGTGTTTATAGAGGTAGATATAATTAAATACGTAAAATGACTATTAAGTCATTTTAATGAACAGCTAGTCATGTTTATGAATTATTAGTCATTATTACGTAGATTACACACCTTGGAGGTACCCTATGCCTAGGCTCAGCAAAGCCAAGAAAGAACTAATAGAAAAA
>JAQUUF010000190.1 GCA_028693975.1 Acidaminococcaceae bacterium | reverse complement strand
ACTACCTTTTTCCATGTCTTATCAAACATTTTCTTCCTCCATCCCTAATTTTGTTGCTATATATTCCAATCTACGCAATCTGTGGTTAAAACCAGATTTACTTGGTTGGTCCTGCGCCAATTGAGCTAATTCCTGCACCGAACTCTCAGGATACTCTTGTCGTAAGCGTGCTGCTTCTCGCAACGGTTCTGATAGTTTACTTATGCCTGAAACTTCATCAATATATTTAATTGCATTTAACTGCCGAACAGCAGCTTGCACAATTTTCCCCAAGTTTGCAGTCTCGCAATTGACTCTCCTATTGACATTATTCCGCATCTCTTTCACAACACGAATATTTTCAAATTCCAAGAGAGCATGATGCGCTCCAATTACTGATAAAAAATCTGTTATGGCATCTCCCTCTTTAAGGTAAACGACATAATCCCTTTTTCTGTCAGTAATTTTGGCCGGAAGAGAGAATCCTTGCATATTTTTTTGTAAAAGTAGAGCTATATCTTCGCTTTCGGTAACCAATTCCAAATGATAATCGCTCACAGGTTTACTCACTGAGCCCCCAGCCAAGAACGCCCCCCTCAAGAAAGCTTTGCGGCAGCATTGTTTCCCTAGCAAGTGTTTCTTGCCCTCCATAACAGGCTCCAAAAGCTTTAGGTCTTGCAATGCTACCCTAACTTCTTTGTTGGGTATTACCTGCACTTGATATTTATTATTTTTTTTAAGTCTCCTTGACCTTGTTACGATGACTTCTGTCTGCACATTAAAATTATCTTTCAGTAGATGCAGCGCATGTCTGGCCAACGCAGCGTTTTCTGTAGAGAACTTAATACCTATACCACTCCCAGTCAAAGATACGGCACCACTTAGTTTGAGCAAACCAAACAACTCCGCTTTTTGACAGCATGGTTTGATATCTTCTAATCTGGTAAGTTCATTTTTTACATCGTTAGAAAAAGACACTATTTTTTATCTCCATCAACTAATTTTTGCAAATTACGAATTGTTTGCCTAGCAAAGTAATAGTCAAAATACTGGAACCCTTTGCCAAATAAGCGCAAACGATAAATCAAGCCGATAATAGTTTGTGCAAGAGTAATGGGATTGTGTCGCACCAAGTTACTATTGTTCAACAATCGCGCCGGTACTGTATCTATTCCCAATTCTTCAATCTTACTTACATCAGGCTTAACCGGCTCAGCCCCTTCTTCCTTATACTTGGCTACTTGTTCTTCACTTGCCTCTTGCTCATTAACAATAACATAATCCAATGCTTGTTTGCCCATATGTTTAACTATGGCTTGAACATGGTCATACGCACCATAACCATCTGTTTCTCCCGGTTGGGTCATTACATTACAAACATAAATCTTAACTGCTTTGGATTTAATAACAGCTTCCTTGATACCAGGAACTATCAAACTGGCTAACACGGAAGTATACAAACTACCTGGCCCCAGAATTATAGCATCTGCCTTCAAGATGGCATTTACCGCATTTTGTGATGCTCTAGGCACTTCCGGCACCGTCATAAGCTGTTTTATTTTCTTATTGGATGCAGATATCTCCGACTCCCCTACTACTACAGTACCGTCGTCCATTTCTGCTTTAAGTTGCAAATTATCCGCCGATGATGGAAAAACATGACCATGGACTTTAAGAATATCACTAATAGCGGCCAATCCATCTTCCAAACCACCTTCGGCATCACTCATAGCGGCAATAATCAAATTACCCAGATTGTGTCCGGCGACGGGAGAGTTCTCCTTAAAACGATATTGCATCAGAGTCTCCATTAATGGCTCCGTATCAGCCAGAGCGACCATACAATTACGCAAATCACCAGGCGGCACAATACCCATCTCTTTGCGCAGCCGTCCAGAAGAACCACCATCATCACCAGTAGCAACAACCGCAGTACAATTATGCGTAATAAACTTAAGTCCACGCAGCAAAACTGAAAGGCCAGTACCCCCGCCAATTACTACAACAGAGGGGCCTTTGTTTAACTTACTTTGACTAAAAAGCAATTCTCTGAGTGACTCTGTCTCTCCCGGCATCACCGAAGCACGAATGGTTTTAATGAGCTTACGAGTGGCGACAAGGGCAATAATAATACCCAGCAACAAGCCTACTGCTCCTATTGCGCTAATGGTAGTCTGGTAATATTCACCCGAAGTATTAGACATAAAAGCAAAAACACTAGCTTCGATAAAACCGACAAATTGATAATTGAATATTAATGTAACACCAAGACATGCTATTATGACTCCTATAGCAAAAAGCAACAACCAACGCTTAAAATTAAGCCCTGGATATAGCCATTTAATCCAATTCATAGATATCTCCTTACTTCTTTGTTAAATCTCGATGCACCACTTGAGCTTTGTACCCTTTTTTGCTGATGGCACTGCCTAAATAGTTAGCAATATAAACCGATCTATGCTTGCCTCCTGTACAGCCAATTCCTATCATCAACTGCGCCTTGCCTTCCTTAACATACAAGGGAAGCAAGAACTCAACCAAATCCCACAATTTCACCTTAAACTCTCGTGCAACGTCCTTAGATTCAATGTAATCAATCACTTGCTGGTCATTACCACACAAGTTCTTAAGTTCAGGCACATAAAAAGGATTAGGCAAAA
>JAQUUF010000189.1 GCA_028693975.1 Acidaminococcaceae bacterium | reverse complement strand
TATTGAGGAAATTCTGCGTCAACGACTAAAAGGCATTAAGAATGATGTGGGTGTTTATGTAACGCCTGCTTTCCCCAAACTTGTCTATGTGTTGGATACCTGCAATAATTTAACAGGTGGTAAGTACGATTATTTAACCCATTTAGCAGCGCAATGCTCTATTAAGAGAATGTACCCCGACTATATCAGTGCTAAGAAGATGCGGGAAATTTATGATGGTAACGTCTTCTCGCCTATGGGGTGTCGTAGCTTCTTGTCACCTTGGAAGGATGCCCAAGGCAACTACAAATTTGAAGGCCGCTTTAATCAGGGCGTGGTATCCATTAATTTACCCCAGATTGGAATTGTCGCCCAAGGGGATGAGAGTAAGTTCTGGCCCCTCTTAGATGAGCGCTTAGAATTATGTCATAAGGCGCTGATGTGCCGTCACGAGGCTTTGAGGGGCATTAAATCCGATGTTAGTCCTGTGCATTGGCAATATGGCGCTATTGCCCGCTTGAAAAAGGGAGAAACGATTGACAAATTGCTGTTGAATGGTTATTCTACCCTGTCTCTTGGTTATATTGGTCTCTACGAACTAACTTTGCTAATGAAGGGTGTCAGTCATACTACACCGGAGGGGGAAGCTTTTGCCGTGCAGGTTATGAAGCATATGCGTGATGCCTGTGCCCAATGGAAGCAAGAATCCGGTGGGCTGGGTTTTGCCCTCTATGGTACGCCTGCGGAATCTTTGTGTTACCGCTTTGCGCGCATCGACAAAGAGCAATTTGGTACTATTAAGGATGTTACGGACAAAGGCTATTACACTAATTCTTATCATGTTGATGTGCGTGAGAAAATTGATGCCTTTCATAAATTTGCTTTTGAAAGCCAATTCCAGAAGATTTCTACCGGTGGCTGTATTTCTTATATAGAGGTACCCAATATGCGTCATAATCCGGAAGCGGTAGAAGATATCATCCACTATATCTATGATAATATCCAATATGCGGAATTTAACACCAAGAGCGACTATTGTCAGGTCTGCGGTTTTGATGGTGAGATTACTATTAACAAGGATATGGAGTGGGAATGCCCTCAATGCCACAACAAAGACCAAGCCAAGATGAATGTTACCAGACGTACTTGCGGTTATTTGGGTGAGAATTTTTGGAATGTAGGCAAAACCAAAGAAATAAAATCTCGCGTGCTGCATTTATAATAGGAGGCGCAAGCATAAATGAATTATGGTGATATTAAAAGCTGCGATGTAGCCAATGGCGTCGGCGTTCGTGTGTCGCTCTTTGTCAGTGGTTGCCGGCATCATTGTCCCGGGTGTTTTAATCCGGAAACCTGGGATTTTGCGTATGGTAAATCTTTCACGTCAGTTACGGAAGAAGAACTCTTGCAGCTATTGGCTCCGAGCTATATTACCGGTTTGTCTCTTTTGGGTGGTGAGCCCTTTGAGCCGGAAAATCAAAAGGTGCTGGCACCTTTTCTGCACAAGGTGAAAGCTAAATATCCGGAGAAAGATATCTGGTGTTACTCTGGCTATCTCTATGATACGGAGCTGGTACCGGGCAAATGGGAAGATCAAGCCACCACGCGCCAGATGCTTTCTTGTATTGACGTATTAGTGGATGGAGAATTCCATCTAGCGGAAAAACAATTAAACTTGCGTTTTCGTGGCAGTGCTAACCAAAGAGTAATTGATGTCAAACAGTCTTTGGCGGCAGGACGAGTTGTAGAGTGGGATGACGGTCGTGGCCTAATCCTTAAATAAAACAAGCCCCTAACCTTAGGTTATACCTAGTTGGTTAGGGGCTTAGTTTTTGCTTTATTTAGAAATTCTTAGCTTCATTTTTGAGTAAGGAGCTGCCGGCGATACCGGGATGCATGAATTGGTCAGGAGCGAAGATGATATCTAATTGTTCTTTGCTCATAATACCTTTTTCGATAATCAAATCACGAATCTGTAAGTCCTTGGTCAAGGCTTCTTTGGCAAGGGCAGAGCAAGCTTCGTAACCGATATGAGGCAATAAAGCGGTGACGATACCGATGGAGCGGTGGAACCAGAACTCACACATCTTGGGATTAGCCTTAATGCCTTCCACACATAATTTGCGGAAGGTAGTAACGGCATTGGTCAGATAACGGAAAGAGGAAAAAATATTATGAGCCATAACAGGCTCCATAACGTTTAATTGGAACTGTCCGTTTTCTACCCCAAAGACTACGGCTAAATCATTACCAATTACTTGGTAGCAGGTTTGGTCGACGACCTCGGGAATAACGGGATTAATTTTGCCCGGCATGATAGAAGACCCAGGTTGGCGCGGAGGCAGAATAATCTCCGACAAGCCGGCACGAGGGCCGGAAGCCATTAGGCGTAGGTCGTTGCAAATCTTAATAAGAGCCAGAGCCGTGACGCGCAGGGCCCCGGAAACATCAGTGAAAATATCCGTGTTGCTGGTAGCATCCATCAAGTTTTCGGCAGTAGTAAAGGCAAAGCCGCTGATTTCGCTTAAATATTCGGCTACATATTTGATGTAGGCTGGGTCGGCATTAAGACCGGTACCAACCGCAGTAGCACCCATGTTAATAATATTTAATTCTTGAGAATTGCGGTGAATTCTAGACATGGAGCGGTGTACGCTGCTGGCAAAAGCTGTGAATTCGGCACCGAGAGTGATGGG
>JAQUUF010000188.1 GCA_028693975.1 Acidaminococcaceae bacterium | reverse complement strand
GGATTTATTGCGTCCCACAGTATCTTGGAAAATCTGTTAAGGTGCTGTTTTTTTCTTATCAAAATTCATTCCGGCTACCCGGAGAGTGTAGCCTTCCATACCTATAGTATCGCTAACAATAGTACCGTCCTTGTCGCAGATAATAATACCGCCTGTTTCGCCTACATGTTTGTTACGAGTAAAGCCAGCTACATATTTATCAAGATTTTTCTGGAATTGCTCCGCCCCATAACCTATTTGCAAAAAGCCACCTTGAGATAAGGGAATGCCGGCAAATTTGCGCGATATTTTCCCATTATAACTTATAGGTTGATATTCTTGCACTACATACGGACTACCTTTAAGCAAAGACAGAAACGCAGCTGATTGGGCTCCCGGCCCCAGATCGAAGCCCACAAAATCTGACACTGTAGTTGCACGAATTATGCCTTTTTTATCCACCAAATGTATTTCAGAAACATCAAATTGATTCAGCAAAGCGTTAAGCTTATAATTACTAAAGGTATTAACATCACCATCACCATCTTCATCAACATAACAAGTATCATCTATCCGTGCTGAAATAAATTTAGCAATACGTAAGATATTTTTATCGGAAACATCGCGAATATCGGCACTGAGGTCTACAATATTCAGTCGCAACAGATTCTCCGTATCTTTTTCAGATAATTTGGTCTGTACCATCCAAGAATAGGCACAAGTTACCACAAATGCTGCCAGAATACAGACCAAAAGGCGTTGCTCAAAGCTCTGGGTGATACCTTTGTTGCGTACTTCATGTTTGTCTTTCTTCTTGCCCAACAGGAATATTAGAGCCAAAGTCATAGCCATAGTCACACTACCTATAACTAGCATCGGAGCATTAAAAGTAGCTACAAAAGCGTAGGCCTGACGCAAATTATCCATATGCGTAACCATAAGTGATAGCATATGAAAAGCTGCGGCAAACACACCGATACCCAAACCATAGACGCAGGAAGATATCTTATTATTAAACATACGATAACGCAGATAAGCTGACAAGAGTGCCACAAATATCAGAGAGGATGCCGCTGTTTCCCTAGCAAAAGCCCAGCTAGGCTCAGGATTGAGCAGGCTCGCGGCTGCACCCAGTACACCGGCAATAATTGCTGCCGGAGCACCGAAAATCAAACCTGCACTCACGGGCACTATATTTTGCACATTATCTGACAAACCATTAACAATCGGGGCCACATAAATACATAACGTCGTCAAAATACCATAGATAAGCCCTATGCCAATCTGCCAAGCCCACGGACTATGAACAGAATAATTGCGTTTTTTGTCCAGCAAATAACAAAGCACCGAAACCGCAGCCACTAATACTGCCGAGCCAATCATTCTCACTAGTTGTTCGGACATCATTCTTCCTCCTCTTACCCCACATCACAGTCGTTCACTTAATCTTCTGGCATCATAACCTATTGTGCTATTCTTGGTATGATTATACACTATTTCGGCACAAGTTTATAATTCTGTTAAATTTTTTGTGTAAATATGGTAAAATATAAATTAGAAAGTTCATCAGAAGCAAAATGAAAGGACGTGTCATTAATGACCATAACCAAATCTCAGGAGGTCGCAACTCTTACTTTGACTTTGGAAGGCCGCCTAGATACAGTAACTGCTCCAGAATTAAACAAAGAGATTGAGGCTATTGGAACTGATGTTAGCGAACTGGTAATGGATTTTGCCGGTATTGAATATGTCTCCAGTGCTGGTCTAAGAGCTATTTTGTGTGGACAAAAGAAGATGACTAAGCAAGCAGGTACTATGAAGTTGCAGCATATCTGCCCTGCTGTACAGGAAGTATTGGATTTGACTGGGTTTTCTGATATCTTGACTATAGAAAATTAATTATGTGAATAGGTGTTCAAAATGTCTACCTTAAACATTGCTGCTCTAGTTGATAATTTGGATACTGTCCTAGACTTTGTCCATGCCAGCTTAGAACAAACTGACTGTCCTATGCGGATCCAACTACAAATTGATTTGGCAGTAGAAGAAGCCTATGTCAATATTGCCTCCTATGCATATGGCGATACTACCGGAGATTGTCACATTAACTGCACTCTTAGCCAAGACCCTACCGGTATTATTATTACGCTTATTGATGAAGGCGTTGCTTATAATCCTTTGCTCAAAGAAGACGCTGACATTACCTTGCCAGCCGATGAGAGAGGCACCGGTGGTCTCGGTATTCTTCTCACCAAAAAAGTAATGAGTGAAGTTACCTACCAGCGTACTGCCACTAGCAATATGCTTACTCTCAAAAAGTTTTGGCCTTAAAAATTAATAAAATAAAAGCAAGGGGGACTGTTGTCCCCCTTGCTTTTATTTTCTGCACGCTTTTTAGTTCTTATAAACCGAAAGCTCTACATAGTTGGTGTTGAAGTGGAAAAATTCGCCTTGGTCAATTTTGTAGCTAGGTGCACTCTCTGTACCAGCAGCTACTACCGGCATCTCACTCCAGCCATATACACCTGCATAGGCAGCTGGACTATCGTTGGGTCCTAGACCTGATTTGTCAAACCTACGGTCGCTATCTTTATAAATGATAATGCTAACGATAATATCATTCTTGAACAATACAGCGAATTTGTGACTATCGTATTGCCAACAGTCCTGATTGCGCTCTGTAGTCTTAGTGGTAGGCTCTTTGTAGAGCTGAACCAGTGCTTCTTTACTCATGCCCAAATA
>JAQUUF010000187.1 GCA_028693975.1 Acidaminococcaceae bacterium | reverse complement strand
CAAAAAACTAGCTAAAATGTTTTCGTCTCGAAATTATCTTTGACAAAACTAAAATTGACTCGGTCAAGCGCTTGCACGCTCGACCCGCACATTCGTTTTATGGTTAATATTCAGTTTTCAAGGTTCTGCATCGCTCTTGGCGACTTGTACAGTATATTACATTTTCATGTTGCCGTCAAGTCTTTTTTTTGAAAATTTTTGAAGTTTTAAATTTCAAAATCTTCAGCGGTGCGACTTCTATATATTAGCAGATTACCTTATGTTTGGCAAGCCCTTTTTGAATAATTTCTAAAGATTATTTTTCGACCTGAAATTTGAAGTTATCAATAGCAGGACGCAAATCTTCTCCGCCTTCTTCTACTTGTTCTGTTAAGAGAGCTTGTATGATAATGGCACACTCCAACCTCTTACGTTGCAGCTTACAACCATACTCGTAGGGCTTAGCAATATCGCCATTAATTAGATCTGCATTGGCATGGCAGCCACCGCTACAGAAAAAGCGTGCCCAGCACTCACGACAAGCAGGTTTCTTCATTACATGCATTTGGCGAAAATACTGTACCATGTCTGGTTTGACAATGCCGGTATCTAGCGTACCCATTTTGTATTGCTCACGGCCTACAAATTGATGGCAAGGATAAATATCACCTTCAGGTGTAATAGCAAAATACTCATGACCTGCTCCACAGCCAGCTAAGCGCTTAGCTACACAGGGACCGTTGTCTAGAGCTACGTTGAAATGGAAAAAATCAAAAGGTTTACCCGTACGTCTGGCTTCCAAATACAGATGGGCTAATTTATCATATTCTTTCATCAGTATGGGCAAATCTTCTTCTGTCAATACATAAGGCTCATCTATGCCTACAACTGGTTCCATAGAAATCTCGGTACCTACATCTGTCATACGCATAGTATCCTCGGCAAAATGCACATTATAATGGGTATATGTACCACGCAGATAGTAGTTTTTGTTGTGACGAGAAGCAATTACCTTCTTAAAGCCTGCCACAGCGGCATCATATGAGCCGGCTTTGTTAGGAAAAGGGACGCATATGGTCATGAGTAGACTTACTTCCATCTAAGCTCAAGACCAGCATTACTCTATTATCATTTAAGAATTGCACAATATCATCATTGAGCAATGTACCATTGGTGGTCAAAGTCAATTTAATATTCTTGCCTGTTTCTTGCTCACGGCGACGCACGTAATTAATTACATGCTTAACAACAGGAATATTCATCAACGGCTCGCCGCCAAAGAGGTCTAATTCCAGATTATGTCTTTGTTTGCTGCCAGCAATAGCGAATTCAACAGCTTTTTCTGCCGTCTCTTTGCTCATCAACGCTCTATGCCCGCCAAAATCTCCAGTATCTGCAAAACAGTAACCACAGCGCAAATTGCAATCGTGGGCAATATGCAAGCACAGAGATTTCAAAATAGGTTCTTGACTAAAAGTTTCTGGTACAGGAAATTCTGGCGAGAACAAAAGACCTTGCTCTTGTAGTTCCTGCAATTCAGATAACACTTCATCTATCTCTGCTAACTGGTACTTCTCCTGAAATTCTTCTTGCACTTTTGCTGCATTGGTACCATCATACACGCCCAAAATATCATAAATCATGGCATCAATCAAATGAACAGCACCACTATTAACATCTAACACAGCATAATTATCATCTAACTTTATTCTATGAATAAGCACTACTTTGCCACCTTCCAACAAAAAAATAGCTCTCCGCTATAACAGAGAGCCTGTTGTTACACACCTAATTATTGCTTTTCACAAACTTGATTGCCAACAGTGCAAGAAGTTTTGCAAGCAGATTGACAAGAAGCTGGGCATTCGCCACAACCACCGGTTCTCAAAGTCTTTTTTAACATTTCTTTATTAACAGTCTTAATTCTCTTTTTCATTACAAGGACCTCCGTTATAAAATTTATAGTATTATTCTATATTGTTTTGCCCAATTACGCAAGTAGAAGAATCATTTCATTGTCCATTTTAGGTATTTTCTCCACCATTTAGTACCATCAATACCATATTTTTCAACGTAGCTAACTACTTGTGCCTGCTCCAACTTATGAGCAAATCCTTCTATCCCAGGTCCATAATAAAAGGCATTAACCCTTCTGAGTCTAGTGAGCGGAATATTATCGCTATTCACACCGATATCTCCGGTTAGTGCTGCCTTATAGCCCGCCTCTTTTACTAATTTACACACATTCTTATTAAAACTACCCGAAGGAAAACACAAAGAACTAACCGGATAAGGCACTGCACCCTTTGTCAAAAATTCTTTAGACTCAACCAATTCTTGTAAAACAACATCCGGCGACGCTTTGCCTAGTTCAATATGGTTATAGGTATGGGAACCGATCTCCCAGCCAGCCTTCTCCAACCCTTGTACATCTTCCCAAGTCACATAATCCGGCCATGCCATAAACTTAATTGCCAAGAAAATTGAAGCAGTATAACCATACTTGGACAAAACAGGCACACCCGCGCTCAAATTATCACTATATCCATCATCAAAGGTCAGAACCATCGTACGATAAAGCTTTTCGTGGTTCTCCCTGGCCTTCACATATTGGTCCAGGTTTAAGGTTCTGTAACCTTGATCATGCATATATTTCATCTGAGCATCAAGTTCCTTAACGGGCATAGAATAAATATTACCATAATCGCCTGCCAGATAGTAAGCAAAGATAGGTACACTTTCATCACAAAA
>JAQUUF010000186.1 GCA_028693975.1 Acidaminococcaceae bacterium | reverse complement strand
CTCTCTTTGCCCTTTTAGCTGTGCTAGGCTTACTCAGCGGCTGTGGTGGAGATAAGAAAGAAGCGGCCAAACCCGCAGCTGACAAGAAGGTTGTACTTAAAGTTGGAGCTACACCTGTTCCCCATGCAGAGATTCTGAATTTTATTAAGCCGACTTTGGCTAAAGAAGGTGTAGACCTGCAGGTAATGGAATTTAATGATTATGTTAAACCTAACATGGCTTTAAACGATAAGGAGCTAGATGCTAATTTTTTCCAACATCTTCCTTATTTGCAGAAATTTGCTGGTGAGCGTAAAATGAATTTGACCTCTTTGGTGGCGGTTCATATCGAGCCTATGGGTATTTATTCCAAGACGGTCAAAGATATTAAAAATGTTCCTGCCGGTTCTAGAATTGCTATTCCCAATGACCCCACTAATGGCGGTCGTGCTTTGTCTATTTTGGAAAAAGCAGGGCTACTTAAATTACGTGATGGAGTTGGTATCAACGGTACTCCCGCTGATATTCAAGATAATCCCAAGGGATTTATTATTGTCGAAATCGAAGCAGCTCTTCTGCCGCGTAGCATGGATGATGTGGCTTTGTCCGTTATCAATTCCAACTTTGCTATGCAAGCTAACTTGAATCCCACTAAAGACGCTTTGTTCCAAGAGCCCAAGGATTCTCCTTATGCTAATATCGTCGCTATTCGTAAAGGTGACGAGAAGAGAGCTGAAATGGAGAAGTTGAAGAAGGCTATTACGTCTCCTGAAGTGAAGAAGTTTATTGAGGAGAAGTATAAAGGGGCTGTTGTACCGGCATTCTAAAATTGGCTATAACAGGCTATCTGCGTTGTTGCGGCTGCGTATTCATCGTTTGTTAAAAAACCATCAGGAGCTAAGTGAAACTGAGCTTCTGATGGTTTTCTTTTTATGTTCTTATTGTATTAATGTGTAATGATTACAACCTTAATTAGAAGTGGGTTAGGCGCATTCGTAATAAAGCTGTCAGGGCAAGAGTGCACATAAGTGTTGTGAGTCTTGGCTTGGTTTGCCAAGCCACGCATGTTTCTATAGCGAGACGAACACACGAAATGGGTGCCTTGACCCTTAAGCTTTATGGAGAGCGCCGAAAGGCCGTTTCTTTAGTTCTTTTCTTTGGGCCAGCAATGAAAGGAACAAAAAAGATTTGTTGTTTACGGCTTTAAAATAATTTTTACTTTATTTAAGATTATCATAGTATCGGGCGTAATATGGCAATCATAAGCCAAGAGCTTAACCCCAGCTGCTTGGGCCTCGAGGAGTGCAGTAGCAAATTCTGGTTGGGTTTGGCTATTGGGAGAAAAGTATTTGACCCCTTCCATTTGGATGACAAAGAGCAGATAGGCTTTATAACCCTCTTTTCGACAGGCGATAAGTTCGTGGATATGCTTGATACCTCGCTCGGTAGGAGCATCGGGAAAGAGCACGACACCGTCTTCCTCTAGGGTCACTCCTTTGACTTCCAAGAAAGATTTGGTACGTTTGGTTTCTAAATAAAAATCAAAACGTGAGTTGCCATAGGTTGTTTCAGGCTTAATTAGGGTAAAATTCTGTAGCTTGCCTGCTGCTAACCATTCGAGTGCAGCTTTGTTGGGGGCTTGAGAATCCATATTAATAAGACGTGGGCCTTTGCGTACAGCAATAAGGTCATAAGGGGTTTTGCGAGCCAAATTATTGCTTCTTTGTACATAGACGGTGGTACCAGGAATTAAGAGCTCGCGGCAACGGCCGGTATTCTTGACATGACAAATGGATTCTTGCCCTTTGAGGGCTATATAAGCGACAAAGCGGTTAGGCCTGCGCAAAAAAATAGCCTCTTCTATATTTTCATATTTCATAATCTGCCTCAGCGTGGTAAAATTTAACTATATTATAACAGAAACAGAGGTAACTAGATGCGAGATTATACAAAAATATATATTACTAAAAAAGCAGAATACAGCGCAAGAATGGGACATCCTTGGGTCTTTGAGGATGAAATCCTGCGAGTGGAGGGTGAGTATAAGGACGGGGACTTGGTGGATGTGTTAAGTGAGAAGGCCAAGCATATTGGTACCGGATTTATCAATAACCATTCTAAGATACGGGTGCGCCTTATTTCGCGCAATACCAATGATAAATTTGATGATGGCTTTTTTGAGCGACGCCTTCGTTATGCTTTGGATTATCGTTTAGCAGTTATGGGAGAGACAGATTTTCAATGTTGTCGTTTGATTTTTGGCGAAGCAGACCAATTCCCGGGCTTGACAGTGGATAGGTTTAACGATGTTTTAGTGGTGCAGGTGTTGTCTTTGGGTATTGAAGTACGCAAACAACAGATTTTTGCACTATTGCTACAAGTGTTGACTGAAATGGGACAAACCATCCACGGTATTTACGAGCGCAATGATGTGAAAATACGTGGACTGGAAGGCTTCTCAGAAAATACAGGAGCTTATGCGCTGCCTAATCTGGACCCAGCTGCCTGTCCTTTGGAAACAGTAATTGTTGAAAATGGCCTTAAATTCAAGGTAGATGTAGTGAATGGACAGAAGACAGGGTTTTTCTTGGACCAGAAATATAATCGTCAGGCTATTAGGAGAATAAGCAAGGGGCGCCATGTCCTGGATTGTTTCACGCATACAGGTGCGTTTGCCCTTAATGCTGCCGCAGCAGGCGCAGCGGAAGTAACGGCGGTTGATATTTCAGCAGGGGCAGTAGTAAACACAAAGTACAATAT
>JAQUUF010000185.1 GCA_028693975.1 Acidaminococcaceae bacterium | reverse complement strand
AGAGTAGAAAACATTTTATATAGTAGTAAGAAATCGGTATCACAAAAAGCAAGCTATCAAATCTATCCAAAAAACCACCATGACCAGGGAAAAAATTACCCGAATCTTTGATAGCAAAAGAACGTTTCATTAGAGATTCCACTAGATCTCCCAAGGGCGCAAATATTCCTATTACTAAACCCCATATTAGCATCTTAAGAAGAGGAAAACCTAACCACAAGTTGCCCAGGGCTGCCACTACAATAAAACAGCCGATAAAACCTGCCACGGCACCCTCAATGCTTTTTTTCGGACTAACAGAAGGCATTAAATGATGCTTACCCAAGGTACAACCAAAAATATAGGCAAACGTATCGCTTGACCATGTACCTATGAGTGCAACCCATAACAACCCCTCGCCCAGACTTAGATTAAGCCCGGTGTTGGGAACCATACCGTCCAGATGTCTAAGCAAAACAAAGTGAGAAAACAATAAACCAATGTATAACACTGCACAAGACGACAAGGCTACCTCCGGTGCCCAATTACCACGCCGATGATAATAAAGTGCCTCTAGCATTATCCCCAGAATGGAAAAAGTCATCACAGGAGCTGCCCATGCTGTAGCTACGCCCAAATGAGCACTTATAACCAAAGCTAATACAGCTAAACAACTAGTTAAATAATATACTTTATAATTTTTAGTCAACATCATCTGTCGAAACTCATACCATCCTACCAAACTCAAAATTAAAACACCCAAGGTAAATAAAATACCGCCGGCTCTAATTAAGAAAAACGCTATGGGGATAGCAACACACGCTGTTAATGTTCTTTTTAACATTTTAGGCACCCATTAAATTTTATTTACCTGCATTTAAGCCACCATACCGTCTATCACGCCGTTGAAAATCTTTAATAGCCTCCAAAAACATCTCTTGTGTAAAAGCAGGCCAGTAAGTTTCCGTGGTCCAGATTTCGGCATAAGCTATTTGCCAAAGCATAAAATTGCTAATGCGGAAATCGCCACCCGGGCGAATCAATAAATCCGGTGGAGGTAAATTACGGGAATATAAGTAGTTTTCAAAAACGGAATTATTTATATCTTCAGGAGATAAGGCTCCCAATTTGGCATCTTGGACAATTTTTTTAACTGCTGTAATTATTTCAGCTTGTCCACCATAATTAACTGCCAAATTAAGTACTATTCCTGTATTATTCTTAGTCTCTTCAATAGCATGATTCATTTTGGCATTGACAACAGGAGGCAAACCTTCCCTAGAGCCCATAAAACGAACCTGCACATTATTGTCTTTAAAATCTTGGATCTCCGAAGTTAGATATCTGCTCAGCAACTCCATGATAAAATTCACTTCTGTGATTGGTCTTTTCCAATTCTCCGTAGAAAAAGCATAGGCACTTAATACCTTCACACCTAACTTATCGGCAAAACGTACTATAGTCTTTAAGGTTTTGGCTCCGGCACTATGGCCATAAGTTCTCGGCTTGCCTTGAGCCTTAGCCCAGCGTCCATTACCATCCATAATAATAGCCACATGTTGCGGTATATGGGTAAGGTCCACATCTTTGACCTCCGCCACAGGTACATCTTTGATTGTTGTACTTGCTCTAAAGAGATTTTTAAGCAAAATTTTCCCTCCTCCACAACATAAAAATTTACGCAACCTCACCTAAGATAAGAGGTTGCGCAATTTTCACACTTCATTCTTAAGGTTGTTTAATAGCCCCTACAGGACAAACAGAAACACATGCGCCACATTCTACACATTCACTTTCAGTTACTTTGTATTTGCCGCCGTCTTCCTTAATAGCGCCTACAGGACAAGTGCCTGCACAAGTACCACAACCTACGCATTCGTCTTGGTTAATTTTCATTGCCATTGGTCTTGACACCTCCTTTCAGAATATATGAAGTTAAACTTCCATTACTTCCTTTTCTTTATGGGCAAGTACATCGTCGATATTTTTGATATACTTATCAGTTAATTTTTGGATATCTTCCATAGCTTTCTTCGTAATATCTTCTGTAATTTCTTTGGATTTCTCCATTTTCTTGAAGATGTCGTTGGTATCACGTCTGATATTTCTCATAATAACTCGGGATTCCTCACCTTTTTTATGCACCACTTTGACCAAATCTTTACGTCTTTCTTCAGTCAGCTGCGGCATATTAAGACGAATAACAGAGCCATCACTATTGGGATTAAGTCCCAAATCAGATTTCATAATAGCCTTTTCAATCTCTTTCATCATAGTCTTTTCCCAAGGTTGAATGACAATCATCCTAGGTTCAGGCACAGAGATATTAGCTACTTGTTTAACAGGAGTAGGATTGCCATAATAATCCACCATAATTTTATCCAACAAAGCCGGTGTAGCGCGGCCTGCTCTTAGTCCAGCCAAATCTTCCTTTAACATTTCTAACGATTTGGCCATTTTGCCTGTAGCTTGTTCTTTTAATTCTTCAATTGTAGCCATTATTCTTCGCCTCCTACGGTTGTTCCGATTTTTTCACCCAAAGCTGCCTTCAAAATATTGCCTTTAGTATCAATATTAAACACCACAATGGGTATATTGTTATCCATGCACAAACTAATGGCAGTAGAATCCATTACTCCCAAGTTTTTTTGGATAACTTCAATATACTCTAAATGCTCAAACTTTTTAGCGTCCTTATTGATAGCAGGGTCACTGTCATACACACCATCAACGCCTTTTTTGGCCATCAAGATAGCATCTGCT